>CAMLRV010000150.1 GCA_946482495.1 uncultured Flavobacteriia bacterium | reverse complement strand
CAAGGGTTATTGAAAAAGTGTATTTTTGAGGTTCATTTTTTTAGAACATGGAAAACAATAAAAAATTCGCAGTAATAGGAGGAGGAAGTTGGGCTACAGCAATCGCAAAAATGTTATGTGAAAATCAAGAGCAAATTGCTTGGTATATGCGTAGTACTTATGCTTTAGAACATTTAAAGCATCAAAAACACAATCCGAATTATTTAAGTTCTGTAGCATTTGATACCAATAAATTGCAATTAACAAATGATATTAATGAAGCTATCAGATTTGCTGATATTATTGTTTTTGCTATTCCATCTGCGTTTTTAAAAGATGAATTAGAAAAAATGACGGAATCTTTAGAAGGAAAAATAATCTTTTCTGCAATTAAAGGTATAGTTCCTGAAACAAGTTTAATTGTTGGTGAACATTTTCATAAAATTTATAATATTCCTTACGAAAATATTGGGGTAATTACTGGTCCATGTCATGCTGAAGAGGTGGCTATGGAAAGATTATCGTATTTAACAATTGCTTGTTCAGATAAAGAAAAAGCGAAATTTGTGGCTAAAAACGTTTCATCTTACTACATCAAAGCAAAAACTTCAGATGATATTATCGGAACAGAATATGCTGCGGTATTAAAAAATATTTATTCCATTGCGGCCGGAATTGCTCACGGTTTAGGTTATGGTGATAACTTTCAAGCGGTTTTAATGAGTAATGCCATTCGTGAAATGAAACGATTCATTAAGAAAGTGCATAAAATGAAACGTAATATTAATAATTCGGCTTACTTGGGCGATTTATTAGTAACTGGATATTCTGTTTTCTCTAGAAATAGAATGTTTGGTAACATGATTGGTAAAGGTTACACGGTAAAATCAGCGCAAATGGAAATGAGTATGGTTGCCGAAGGTTATTATGCAAGTAAAAGTGCTTATAATTTGAATTTAGATTATAAAGCTAAAACACCAATCATTAATGCGGTTTACGAAATTTTATACGAAGGAAAAGAAGCGAAAAGTGTATTTGCAAAACTAACGGAGAAGTTGGATTAGTAAGTAAAGAGCCAAGTATAAAGACAAAAGTAATAGTTCTGTTTGTCATTCTGACAAAACTCCAAACTAAAAACTATAAACTCTCAACTATAAATGCATTTCATCAACGTTATTCTTCCTCTAAATCTTGATAAAACGTTTACGTATTCTGTAAATGTGGAAGAATACAAGTTTTTGCGACCTGGGATGAGAATTACGGTTCCGTTTGGGAAATCTAAAATATATACCGCTTTAGTGGTGGAAAAACATACAAATCCACCGCAATTATACGAAGCCAAAGACATCAGTCAAATTATTGACGAAACGCCAATTGTAAATGAAATTCAATTACGACATTGGCAATGGATTGCGTCGTATTACATGTGTTCGATTGGTGAAGTTTTCAAATCGGCTTTACCTTCTGGATTGATTTTAGAAAGCGAAACCATTATTTCATCTTCTCATCTAGAATCAGATAAAAACGAAGCAACTGACGAAGAATTCTTAGTGTTGGAGGCCTTAGAAAATAAATCTTCGATTACCATTTCTGAAATTTCACAGATATTAAATAAGAAAAATGTAATTCCAATCATCCAAAGTTTGTTAGCGAAAGGTTTGTTAACCATGCAAGATGAGGTTCAAGAGAATTACAAACCGAAATTGGTAAAATACATCAAATTACATGATGAATTTTTACAACAAGAACAATTACAAGAATTACTTGAAATCTTAGGCAAAGCCAAAAAGCAAAAGGAAATCGTTCTACATTATTTTCAATTACAAGCTTCAGAGAAAAAACCAATTTCATCCAAATTATTGATGGAAACTTCAGGTGTAAGTGCTGCGGTGATTAAATCTTTGGTTGATAAAGGAATTTTTGAAGAATACTATATCAATACAGATCGCGTTTCGTTTGAAAAAGAAGATGATTACGAAATTCAATTAAGTAATTCTCAAACAAAAGCATTAGAAAGTATAAAAGAGAAATTTAATGAGTTTGACGTGAATTTATTGCACGGCGTAACCGCTTCTGGAAAAACAGAAGTATATATCAAACTCATTGAAGAATATATAAAACAAGACAAACAAGTATTGTTTTTATTGCCAGAAATTGCTTTAACCACTCAATTAGTACAACGTTTATCGGCCTATTTTGGGAATCAAATTGCGGTTTTTCATTCGAAATATAATTCTAATGAACGCGTTGAGGTGTATAATCACGTGTTGCAAAATTCTGAAAAGGCAAAAGTTGTTTTAGGTGTACGAAGTGCGTTATTTTTGCCATTTTCAAATTTAGGTTTGATTGTGGTAGATGAAGAACACGAGTCAACATTCAAGCAGCAAGATCCGGCGCCAAGATATCATGCAAGAGATGCGGCAATTGTATTGGCAAAATTTCATAATGCGAAAGTGTTATTAGGAAGCGCTACGCCTAGTTTAGAATCATATCATAATGCAAAAATTAATAAATACGGTTTAATTGAATTATTAGAGCGATTTAATAATGTGGTTCTACCAGAAATTTATCTTATCGATTTAAAAGATAAATACTTCCGTAAACGAATGGATGGTCATTTTTCCGATGAATTATTGGAAAGAATGCAAGAAACCTTAGCAAATAACGAGCAAATTATGTTGTTCCAAAATCGTAGAGGTTATTCGCCATATATAGAATGTTCTACTTGCGGACATGTGCCTCAATGTCCGAGTTGCGATGTGAGTTTGACTTATTATAAGTATAAAAGTGTATTGAAATGTCATTATTGCGGACATAGCATGGCGAAACCAACGCATTGTCACGCTTGTAATTCGTTAGATATTTCTGCAAAAGGTTTCGGTACTGAACAAGTTGAATTGGAATTAAATAAATTATTTCCCCACAAACGAATTGCCCGAATGGATCAGGATACCACTCGAGGGAAATTTGCATTTGAAAAAATGATTGATGCGTTTAAAAATCAAGAAATTGATATTTTAGTCGGCACACAAATGTTGGCTAAAGGTTTGGATTTTGAAAACGTAACTTTAGTCGGAATTTTAAATGCAGATAATTTATTGAATCAACCTTATTATAGAGCATACGAACGTGCGTTTCAAATGATGGTGCAGGTTGCTGGTCGTTCTGGTAGAAAATCGAAAAAAGGTAGTGTGGTAATTCAAACCTATAATCCGATGCATAATACAATTCAACAAGTGGTGAATCATAATTATTTTGATATGTTTAATGAGCAATTATATGAAAGACGTAATTTTCAATATCCGCCGTATTTCCGTTTGTTACAAATCAAATTAAAGCATAAAGATTTCGAAAAACTTCGTGAAGGTTCAACCTGGTTGTATAATGTTTTGAAGCAAACCATTCAAATTCCAATTTTAGGTCCGGAAGAACCAGCAATTAACAGAATTAGAAATGAATACATCAGAACTATTTTAATTAAAATTCCGAATACAACTAATCTTATAGAAACAAAAAAACTTATCAAAAAAGTATTGATAAGTTTTGAAGCGACTACGCAATATCGTTCTATTAAAACTACAATTAATGTGGATTATTAATATCCTTCTAAAATTGTAATAATTTCTTCTTTCTTGTTTCTACTTAACGGAATTTTTTCTCCGTCAATTTCCACTTGTTTGCTATTAAAACGTTCAACTTTATCTAAATTGATAATGTATGATTTGTGAATTCTTAGGAAATTGTCTTTTGGTAATTCAGTCTCGAAAGCTTTCATAGTAGATAACACTAAATGTGTGTCTTCGTAAGTAACCACTTTAATATAATCTCCAAAAGCTTCTACCCATTTGATATGAGAAGTGTATACTTTTATCTTTTTAAGATTACTTTTAATAATTAAGTGTGGGCCATGATCATCATGGATTTGGTCGTGTTTTAGTTGGTGCATTTCTAATGCTTTCTTTACAGAAACTAAAAAACGTTCTTTTTTAATTGGTTTTTGTAAAAAATCTAAAGCCGAGTATTCAAATGCTTTTACCGCATAATCCGCTTTTGAGGTAATAAAAACAATTAGTGGTTTCATTTTTAACCCATCTAGTAAGTCGAAACCAGTAATGTGAGGCATTTCAATATCTAAAAAAATTAAATCAACATGATTATTTGTGATATAACTTTTGGCTTCTAAAGCATTGGAAAAGTCACCTCCTAATCGTAAGTTAGTGTGTTCAGAAATTAATTTGGCAATAGTAATTCTCTGAATCGAACTGTCGTCAACAACAATAGTATTTAATTTCATAGGCACAAAATGGTTTAATAGTTGTAAATAGTTTTTGGTTGCGTTTAGTTTTAACACGTTAAAAATAAGGAAAAAAACAACAATAAACTAATATTTAGGTTAAAAAAAATACTTTTTATTCAATTTGGTTGTTTCATAAAAATGATTATCTTTGCACCCAATTTAAAAATAAACACAAATGAAAAATTACGAAACTGTTTTCATTTTAAATCCCGTTTTATCTGATGTTCAGGTAAAGGAAACAGTAAGCAAATTTGAAGATTTTCTTACTTCTAAGGGTGCTAAAATGGTATCAAAAGAGGACTGGGGCTTAAAAAAATTAGCCTATGAAATCCAACACAAAAAAAGTGGTTTTTACCATTTATTTGAATTTCAAGCGCCTGCTGAATTAATCATCGCTTTAGAAACTGAATTCAGAAGAGATGAAAGAGTCATGAGATTCTTAACTGTTGCATTAGACAAACATGCAGTTGCTTGGGCTGAAAGAAGAAGAGAAAAATTAAAAACTAAAGCTAACTAATCATGTCAATAGAAAACAAAGGTAAAAAAGAGGGAGATATCAGATATCTTACTCCTTTAAATATTGATACTAATAAACAAAAAAAATACTGTCGTTTCAAAAAATCTGGTATTAAATACGTAGATTATAAAGATGCAGATTTTTTATTAAAGTTTGTGAATGAGCAAGGTAAAATTTTACCAAGACGTTTAACAGGTACTTCTTTAAAATTCCAAAGAAAAGTTTCTGTTGCTGTTAAAAGATCTCGTCATTTAGCTTTAATGCCTTACGTGGCTGATTTATTAAAATAATAATTTAAACATTTGTTGGTTTCTTTACAATAGAACCTAACTTATAATAACAAGGACAACAATATGGAACTTATATTAAAACAAGACGTTCAAAATTTAGGATTTAAAGATGATGTAGTAACTGTGAAAAACGGATACGGTCGTAACTATTTAATTCCTCAAGGATTTGCTATTTTAGCAACTTCTTCTGCTAAAAAAGTTTTAGCTGAAAATTTAAAACAAAAAGCTCATAAAGAAGCTAAAATTGTTGCAGATGCGAAAGCTATTGCAGAAGCAATCAAAGCTTTAGAGATTAAAATTACTGCAAAAGCAGGTGGTGAAAAATTATTCGGATCAATTTCTAATGCAGATTTAGCGCAAGCTTTAGAGGCTAACGGACAATCAATCGACAGAAAATTTATCACTTCTGGAATTGTTAAAAGAACTGGTAAATACAATGCTACTATCCGTTTACACAGAGAAGTAATCATTGAAATGCCTTATGAAATTGTTGCTGAAAAAGCATAATTTTATTTAAAATATTTCTTTAAAAAAGCGTTGCAATTGCAACGCTTTTTTTATTTTTACGTAACCTTAAGTTTCCATCATGAAGTATACACGATTAACAAAAGAACAATTAGAAGAATTACATCCTGAGTTTATTAACTTCTTAGCCACCCAAACCATTGATAAAAACGAATGGGATGAATTAAAGAAAAATAAGCCTGAAATTGCTCTTCAAGAAATTGATGTATTTTCAGATTTAATTTGGGACAAAGCCATTACTAATGTTCGATTTATTGATCATTTTTCTAAAAATTATATCTTCTTGTTCAAATGCCATGATGCACTTT
>CAMLRV010000149.1 GCA_946482495.1 uncultured Flavobacteriia bacterium | reverse complement strand
CCATCATGTCCATTAACATTCTGGTGTCTTTAGTGTTGTTTTTGTCTACTGTAATGGTTTTCATTGAAATCATTCCGCCCATCATGTCCATTTGAGTAGCAGTTGATTTTTCGTTAAATGAAATTTTTATGGTATTACTTCCCATAGCTGCCAATTCTTCATTATCTGGCATAGTCATTTCGTAAGTTACTGCACCAGTTTTTGTTTGTGCATAGAATTGAGTTGAGCAAATTGCGAAAGCAACTAAAGCGATTTGTTTAAATTTTTTCATTGTTTTTGGTTTAATTTTTAAGATTAGAGTGTTATTTCAATAAAAAGTTACAATCTATTGTTACTTTTTTTGAAACTTTTTTTGAAACTACTGCTGGAATTTCAATATCAAAGTCGGAAACATTTACCGGAAATGTAGTTAAAACTTCAATATCAGAACCAACTTTTTTAATTTTTGCAACTGTAGTAATGTCTTTGCTTTTTCCATGAAGTTCTAATTTTCCCTTGATGGTATAGTCTTTGGAAGTGGTATTGATTTTAGAAATATCAAAAGCGTCAATTTTACCTTTAAAAGTAGCTTTCGGATATTTCGAACTTTCTACATAATTTTCATTAAAGTGCTCTTCCATTAAGGCAACTTTGAATCTAAAACCTTTCATTAAAGCTAATGCAGCAATTTCTCCGTTTGAAGTGTTTAATATACATGTTACAGCAGTGTTTTTTCCTTTTACTTCTTCAAATGATGGAACGGAAGCCTCAAAAGAAATGGTGCCAGTTTTAGTTATTTTCTTCTCTTGTATTGGTACAAAACTCCATAATGCGACCAATCCTAATGCTAAAATTTTTTTCATAATTATTGTTTGTTGCAAATATTATTCCAAAAAGCCACTGTCTCTCCAATCAACGATAATATCAATTGAAGCTTGTGGAAGTCTTGGTCCACCATACGGCATTAATCCTAAAGCGCCATCAGGTCTAGAAATTTTCCCAATTAAATTTCTGTTTTCAATAGCTTCTCTAACGGCTGCCAATGTTGTTAAAGGCATTGGTGCTCCATTAATTGGTGTATCTGCGTGACAGCTAATGCATTTGGTATCAATAATTGGTTTTACATCTGTAGTATATTTTGTGTTGCCTAAAACTACCGGATTGGTTAAATCATCTTCAGAATGATTTGTACAACTTAATATGAAGAAAAAAATTGCAAATCCTAAATATTTCACTTTTTTCATGATAAAAGTTTTAATTTTCTTACAATAATACGAAAAAAATGCGTTAAATTTGTTAGAAACATTGTGAAATTTCATGAAAAAGATAATTATTTTGTTATTTGTTTTAGCAATAGGATTCTTTGTTGCTTATAAGTATTTGTATCATGAACATAGAAATATTGCCACTGAAGAAGCGTCTTTTTCGGTTACTGTAAATCAGCTTTTTAAAGAGTTTACAGAAAATGAAATCCAAGCTAATTCTAAATATTTAGATAAATCAATAGTTGTAAAAGGAAAAATTACGAGTGTAGATGCTGTTTCTAAAACTATCGTTTTGGATGAAAAAGTTTTTGTAATTCTTACGAAAATGACAGATGTTAAATCTGGAGTAGAAGTTTCAGTTCAAGGAAGATTAATGGGTTATGATTCGTTATTAGAAGAAATTAAATTAGATCAAGCTCAAATTAAATAGAGATTATGTTGAAAAAAATTATTTTATTATTTTGTTTTTCTCCTTTTGCCATGTTTGCACAAGATGATTTATTGCAGGATATTGATTCTTCAGAAGTAAAAAATGAAGCCGTAACTTCGGCATTTAAATCGTTAAAAATTGTGAATTTAGAGTCTACAAAATTAGCTTCAAAAGGCGATTTGTATTTTATAGTTTCTCACCGATTTGGATATTTAGATAAAGGTTTTAAAGATTTTTTTGGTTTAGATGAAGCCAATACACGATTGCAATTTGTATATGGTTTAACCAATAAAGTTACCATTCACGCTTCTCGTTCAGGTTTTCAAAAAGCATATGAATTTGCTGTAAAATATCAATTGGTTAGTCAGAAAAAATCAGGTGGTTCACCTTTTGAAATAGTTGGTTTCAATAGTTTGGCCATAAATACTGAATTAGATAAAGTGATTTTACCAAAATTGGAGTTTTCAGATAGGTTAGCTTATGTTAATCAAATTCTGATTTCTAGAAAATTTAATGAAAATTTATCTTTAGAAATGGCACCAACTTATTTTCATGAAAATTATGTAACAAATGATTCTCAAGATAATAGTCAATTTGCCTTAGGTTTAGGTGGAAGATATAAAATTGGAAAACGTTGGTCTGTGAATATGGATTATGCGGCTCATTTAAACAGAGCTAGTAATTCTGCTTTTAAAAACCCACTTTCTATTGGTGTAGATTTAGAAACTGGTGGACACGTTTTTCAAATGCATTTTACCAATTCACAAGCCATGCATGAATCGGGTTTCTTAGGAAATACTGCTGGAAGTTGGGGTGATGGACAAATTGCTTTTGGATTTAATTTAACTCGAGTTTTCTAATGAAAAGAGTTGTGATTTTGTTCTTGCTAAGTATCACTTCCTTTTCATTTGCTCAAAAGGATGTTTTTACAGTTGCTAAAAATGGAACAGTTGAAGAAATGAAAGTTCTTTTCGAGAAAAATGCTAATTGTGTGAATGAAGTAGATAAGAATGAGTTTTCGCCACTAATTTTAGCATCTTATCGAGGAAATTTTGAAGTAGCTAAATATTTAATTAGCATTGTTAAAGATATTAATTATCAATCTTCTGAAGGAACGGCTTTAATGGCTGCTGTAATGAAAGATAATATAGAATTGATTAATTTACTAATTGCCAGAAATGCCGATGTAAATTTAACGAGTAGTAAAGGTGTGACTGCTTTAATGCTAGCAGTTCAATTTAAAAAGATTGAAATTATTAAAATATTATTACAACATAAAGCTGATAAATTGTTGAAAGACAATGAAGGAAGAACGGCTTTTGAATACGCTATAAACACCAATAATGAAATCATTATTGAATTATTAAAACAATAAATCTAAACAAACATGAAAAAGAAAATTACTTTATTATTTGTTTTTGTTGCTGCTCTTATGAGTGCACAACAAAAATCTACTGGAGTGCTTACATTAGGTACTGATATGACAGCAAATTTAATTTTAGATAACGGAACATCAATGGCTACCGTAACGCTTTCTGGGCCAAACGATAGATGGTTTGCTTTGCAGTTTGGTTCTTTTACTGGAGGGATGGAAGCTGGTTCTGATTTAGTATACTGGAACGGATCTATATTGGTTGATGCTAGGCATAATGGAATTGGTATCACACCAACTAACGACGCAACTAATAATTGGACGTTAGTTTCTAACGTAAATAATAGTCCTTCTGCTGGTTTAAGAACTATAGTATATACAAGGCCTTTTAATACAGGTGATGCTAATGATTTTACCTTTAATTATGCTAATCCTAATATAGATTTAGCTATGGCTAAACATCAATCAGCTTCATTTACATTGGCTTATCATGGTGGTGGTAATAGACAAGTTTTTCTTGATACATCATTTTCAGTTTTAGGATTAGAAGATTTTTCTTTAAAAGCAGCAACAATCTATCCAAATCCAAGTAAAGGTGATTTTACAATTTCTACTAAAACTTATTTAAATACTGTGGATGTTTATAATATTAATGGTGCATATATAAAAACGTTTAAAGTAGAAAATACTTCTGAAAATGTTCAATTTAATATTACTGGACTTCCAGTAGGAGTGTATTTGTTAGAATTGAAAAATGATACCGAAAAAATTTGGAAGAAAGTTATTATCGAATAATAATCAAAAAAATACTAATTTTACAAAGTCCCATAATTTGGGACTTTTTTAATTTATGGCAATACTAAAAAAAATAAATAAAAAGGCTAAAGCAGAAACTAATACGGGTTTCGGAACTAATTCTCAGAGTTATGGAGGTCGTTTCATAAATAAAAATGGAAATGCCAACATTCAAAAAATAGGTATTGGTTTTCTAGATGGTATTAGTTGGTATCATACGATGCTTAAAATTCCACGATGGAAATTCTTTTTTATCATTATCCTTTTTTACTTTATTGTAAACTTATTTTTCGCTTCCATTTATTTATTAATTGGTGTTGAAAATTTGCGTGGAGTTGATTCCATTACGAGAATGGATAAGTTTGGTGAAGCTTTTTTCTTTAGTATTCAAACTTTTACAACAGTGGGTTATGGACATATTAGTCCGTCTGGATTTTTGGCTAGTTTCGTGGCTGCAGTGGAAGCTTTATCTGGTTTATTAAGCTTTGCCATTGCAACTGGATTATTTTACGGGAGATTTAGTAAACCAAATGCTTATATTCAGTTTTCAGAAAATGCTTTAATTGCTCCATATAAAGATGGAAAAGCTTTGATGATGAGAATGGCACCACATAAAAATACAAATTTAACAGAAGCAGAAGCTTTTATAACTGTTGGTATTCTTGTAGAAGAAAATGGCGTTTCTATAAATAAATTTTACAATTTACCATTAGAAATGCATAAGATTAATTCGTTAACTTTAAGTTGGACATTGGTGCATCCAATTGATGAGGAAAGTCCGTTATTCAATTTAAATGAAGCAGATTATAAACAAACAATTGGAGAAATTCTAGTATACATGAAAGCTTTTGATGATATGTATAGCTCAACAGTTGTGAAGAGAACTTCTTACATTTTTAGTGAAGTGGTTTATGGTGCCAAATTTTCACCTATGTATAATAAAAACGAATCGAATACCAGAACCATATTGCATTTAGACTATCTGAATAAATTTGATAAGATTAACTTATAAAAAAAAAAGGCTATCTGAATTGAGATAGCCTTTTTTATTTAGTTTTTTTGGAATTATTTTTTGATGAAATTTTCTCCAAATTTCATTCCTTCTTTAGTTTCGATATTTAAAATATACATACCCTGACTTAAGTGAGAAACATCAATTTTTGAAAAGTTTGAAGTTATCTTTTTGATTGTTTTTCCAGTCGTATCAATAATAGTTATTGTTGAAACATTTATATTTTCTAAATTAGAAATTGATAAATAATCTGAAGTTGGATTTGGATAAATTTTAATTTCTTTTCCATCAAATGAAGCTGAACTTAAAGGCATACTTCCTTCTATAACGTGTAAAACTTGATTTGGACTAGGATTTGAAATTACATCCACAGTTCCTGAAGGCCATATAATTCTAATTTGAGTAATTGCAGTTGCAGTTCCAATTCCGAAATGAGCATTTAATGTACTCATAAATTCAAAACCTTCACCACTTCTGATATCTCTAATTTGTTTTCCCCAAGCACCATAAATTTCTACACGAGCACCAATTCCGTTTCTATTACTTGCTACTCCTTGTAGAGTTACTTTTACCCAATTATTTCCATTTGGAACAGCAGTATGAATCATAGAACCATTTGAAATATCTAAAAATCCATCATTGTTTAAATCTCCAATTGCGCCAAGGGTAATATTACTTGGATAGGTTGCTGAAGCAAACGTATTGTTTCCTTGATTAAACATAATTTTGTTTCCTCCACCCATAATGTCAATAAATCCATTATTGTCAAAATCATAAGCGATATAATCTCTGTTTATGGTGTTGTTTGTATCCCAACCAGATCCTGCAGTTATGTTTGTAAATGCTTCTTCAACACTATTCGATGTGTCTAAATTATTTTTGAAGAACATATGTCCAGTTCCACCATTAGATCCTACTAAAATATCCATATCACCATCATTGTCAAAATCAGCAACTGCCGAAGACCATGATTGAACAGGTGTAGTATTAATTTGAGCTAATGCTGAAATATCTGTAAAAACTCCATTTCCCTCGTTTCTATGTAATTCACATGGAGGTCCTGAGCATTTCGAAATA
>CAMLRV010000148.1 GCA_946482495.1 uncultured Flavobacteriia bacterium | reverse complement strand
AAATGGAAATCATCTTTAAAGCTACACACCCCGAAAATTTTGTTGAAAATTTTGTTAATAACCATAATTTTTTCTTGATTATATTAAAAAAAACGACATATATTTGTCCCATAACTTTAAAAAATAAACAAATGAAAAAAGTATTATTAACTGCTGTTGCAGTATTTTCATTAACTTTTGTTAATGCACAAGAAGAAAAAGAAACTAAAGGATTTGGTTTTTCTCAAGGAAACATTATGTTAGAAGGTAACTTAGGTTTTTCTTCAAACAAAGAAACTAACTCTGATAGTACAGGTGACATCGATGAAACTAAAACTTCATCTTTCAACTTTAACCCAAAAGCTGGTTACTTCGTAACTGATAAAATTGCTGTTGGGGTTGAATTAATGATGGGTTCTGGAAAAACTGAAATGACAGTATTTGGACCACCAAACGTTACTTCTGAAACTACAAACAATAGTTTTGGTGCTGGTGTATTCGCTCGTTACTATTTCTTAGAATTAGGAGAAAGATTCAAAACTTACGCTGAAGCTGGTTTAGGATTTGGTTCTGCTAAATGGGAAGCTAATGGAGTTGAAACTCAAAAAGATTCAAACTTTGGTTTAGGATTTGATTTAGGTATGAACTACTTCGTAACTGAGAAAATGGCTATCAACTTTGGTTTAGCTAACGTATTAGGATTTAATTCTACTACATCTGAATTCCCAGGTGGTGACGAAACTACAAACAGTGGAATCAACGGAAACTTAAACGTTTTCAACAACTTCTTTGATACTCCAACATTTGGTTTAACTTACAAATTCTAATTAATAGAGTTTCATACAAAACAAAAACCCTGCAATGCAGGGTTTTTTTTATACCATAAACTTACTAGATTTTTTTCAAAGCATTAAGCATAATTAATATTATAAATAAAAATCCCGCTTCAATTAAGAAACGGGATTTTTATTCAATTATAGAATTCTTTTATTTTTCAAATTCTTTCAATGTATTGATGATAATACTTACACAATCCATTAATTGTTCTTCATTCATCACTAATGGTGGGGCAAAACGAATGATGTTTCCATGAGTTGGCTTCGCCAATAAACCGTTTTCAGCTAATTTCATACAAATATTCCAAGCTGTATCACTTTCTTCCGTATCGTTAATTACAATTGCATTTAACAATCCTTTTCCACGAACTAAAGTTGCAATATTTGAAGTTTCAATATATTTACTTAATTCTGAACGGAAAATTTTTCCTAATTTCTCTGCATTATCAGCTAATTTTTCTTCTGTTACTACTTCTAAAGCAGCAATTGCAACAGCTGCTGCAACAGGATTTCCACCAAATGTAGAACCATGCTGACCAGGTTTAATCACATTCATGATTTCATCATTCGCTAAAACAGCAGAAACAGGATATACACCACCAGAAATAGCTTTTCCTAAAATTAACATGTCTGGTTGAATATTTTCATGGTGTACGGCTAACAATTTACCCGTTCTAGCAATTCCTGTTTGCACTTCATCTGCAATAAATAACACATTGTGCTTTTCACATAATGCTTTTGCTTGAGCTAAATATCCTTCAGAAGGCACATAAACTCCAGCTTCACCTTGAATTGGTTCCACTAAAAATCCAGCAATATTTGGCGATGAAGTAATCGCCTTTTCTAAAGCAGCAATATCATTATAAGCAATTTTAATAAATCCATCTGTAAAAGGCCCGAAGTTTTTACGAGCATTTTCATCATTAGAAAATGAAATAATTGTTGTTGTTCTTCCGTGGAAGTTATTTTCACAAACAATAATTTGCGCTTGTTTTTCAGCTACACCTTTTTTCTCATAAGCCCATTTTCTACAAATTTTTAAAGCGGTTTCAACAGCTTCAGCACCTGTATTCATTGGTAACACTTTATCGAAACCAAAATAGTTCGTAATAAATTGCTCATACACTCCAAGTTTGTCGTTATAAAACGCACGAGAAGTTAAAGTTAAAGTTTGTGCTTGCGAAACCATAGCACCAACAATTTTAGGATGACAATGTCCTTGATTTACAGCAGAATATGCCGATAAAAAATCGTAATATTTTTTACCTTCAACATCCCAAACATACACACCTTCTCCTTTGTTTAAAACCACAGGAAGTGGATGATAATTGTGTGCTCCATACTTATCTTCTAAAGCAATTGCTTCAGCAGAACTCATTTTTTCTAAAACTGACATGATTTATAATTTATTGATTGTCAAATCGCAATTCCTACTTTTTGGAGAGAAATCATCCACGAACTACAAAAGTAATAAAATTTGTTGGAAGATGGAAGTTAGTCGTTAGAAGAAAGAATCTCCAAATTTCGAACCACTAACCCCTAGTCCCTAACCGTACATTTCCAGTAATTTAGTCACCGTATTCCAATTTCGCATCGTAGCCACCACACTTAATTTTTTCTCGATATATTTTTGATCTAAACGTGTTTTTCCTGCTCCAATTGCATATTTCACGTAAATTCTACTGCTATCAATTGCCGCTTCATTAGGTTTAAACTGACTAATTTTTAAATCATTTAACGCTTGAGATGTTAATTCTTTGGAGATAAAAGCCACATATAGTTTCTTTATATCACAATCTTTTTCTTTTAAATACGGATTGTTTTTAAAACACATTTCTAAATCTTCTTTTGCAATAGTTACCACAGGTACATCATAACCAAAAACTTTAGCAATTTCTTGTTTGATTTTAAAACCCACACTCGCCGCACTTTCATCATCCGAATCTACAAAAACATTCCCCGTTTGTATATAGGTTCTCACGTTTGCAAAACCCATATTTTCTAGCATTTTTTGCAACGCATCCATTTTAATCATATTGTGTCCTGACACGTTAATGCCGCGTAAAAGCGCTAAATGTGTTTTCATCTATCTAAATTTTTGTTATAAAAGTAAAATAATTTATCTATTCCGCATAACAATTCCTATTTTTGCAACATGGGAAAAAAGAGAACAGAAAAAATCGTATTCGAAAACGTACAAATCCTTGATGCGGGTGCAAAAGGTGTATCGGTAGCCAAAGCTCCTGATGGTAAAGTAATTTTTATTCCGAATGTAGTTCCTGGCGATGTGGCCGACATTCAAACGATGAAAAAAAGAAAAGCTTTTTATGAAGGAAAAGCGATAAAAATTCATGAGTTTTCAGAACACAGAACCGAACCAATTTGCGAGCATTTTGGGGTTTGTGGTGGATGTAAATGGCAAAATATGAAATATAGCCAACAATTGCATTACAAACACAATGAAGTTTATAACAATTTAAAACGTATTGGAAAAATTGAAATGCCAGAATTTGAGCCTATTTTAGGTTCTGAAAAACAATTTTTCTACAGAAATAAAATGGAATTTGGTTTCTCTTCTTCAAGATGGATGACACAAGAAGAGGTGGATTCAGGTGTGGAATTAGACAACAAAAACGCCGTTGGATTTCATATTCCAAGAATGTGGGACAAAATCTTAAACATTACCAAATGTCATTTGCAGGAAGATCCTTCGAATGATATTCGTAACGAAATTCGTCGCTTTGCCAACGAAAATAATCTTTCATTTTTTAATCCAAGAACAAATGAAGGTTTATTGAGAACTTTAATGATTCGTACCGCTTCAACTGGAGAATTAATGATTTTGATTCAGTTTTTTGATAAAAATAAATCGGAAATTGAATTGATTATGAATTTCTTAGCCGAACGTTTCCCGAATGTGACTTCGCTGCAATATGTAATCAATCAGAAATTAAACGATACCATTTACGATCAAGATATTATTACTTTCAAAGGAAGAAATTATATTTTAGAAGAAATGGAAGGTTTACAATTTAGCATTAATGCAAAATCGTTTTACCAAACCAATTCAGATCAAGCATATGAATTGTATTCAATTACAAGAGATTTTGCTGGTTTAACTGGTGAAGAATTAGTTTACGATTTATATACTGGAACTGGAACTATTGCGCAATTCGTATCGAAAAAAGCAAAAAAAGTGGTTGGTGTGGAAGCTGTTCCGGAAGCCATTGCTGATGCCAAAGAAAATGCGAAACGTAATAATATTACTAATTGCGAGTTTTTCGTTGGTGATATGAAAAACGTTTTCAATGACGATTTTATTAAAACACACGGACATCCAGATGTTATTATTACAGATCCACCACGTGATGGAATGCACAAAGATGTTGTAGAGCAAATCTTAAAAATCGCACCTGAAAAGGTAGTTTATGTAAGTTGTAATTCGGCAACACAAGCGCGCGATTTAGCCTTAATGGATGAAATGTATAAAGTAACTCGCGTTCGACCAGTAGATATGTTTCCACAAACACATCATGTAGAAAATGTGGTACTTTTAGAAAAAAGATAAACATGAAGAAAATCTTGCTATTAATAGTAATCGTATGCTTCTTTTCCAGTTGTGAAAAAGATGACGTTTGTGACGCAGAAACTCCAACTACTCCAAAAGTTGTATTGGAATTTTATGATATAGCTAATCCAACTGTCCTTAAAAATGTAGTAAATTTAGGCGTATTCAACAATGATAACACATTTGGATTTGGTTTCAACAATGTAAGTACGGGTAAACTTCCATTAAAAACATTTCAAGATACTGCCACATTTAATTTTATAGCAAACGGAACGGATTCTGATACCACTAATGATAACACAGATGTAGTCACTTTTAACTACACTAGAAGAAATGTGTATGTTTCTCGTGCGTGCGGCTATAAAACGTTGTATACTTTAGACCCAACAAATCCTGTAGTAGTAACTTCAGACGCCAACAATTGGATTCAAAATATAACTGTATCTCAACCAAATATTGAAAATGAAAATGAAACACATGTTAAAATATATTTTTAGTCTCGTTTTTCTTTTTTGCTTTTCAATAGAAATTGAAGCACAAGACAAAACAAAAGACACCGTTAAGATTCCACAACGCTATGGTTTACGATTAGGTGTAGATGTACATCGTTTAACAAAATCATTATATGATGATAATTACAAAGGTTTAGAATTAGTTGGTGATTATAGAATTACCAAGAAATTTTATTTGGCTGGAGAATTAGGAAACGAAGACAAAACTACTTCTGATGACAATTTAAATTACAGCACAAAAGGAACTTATTTTAAAGTTGGTTTCGATTATAATGCCTATGAGAATTGGTTAGACATGGAAAACATGATTTATGTTGGTTTGCGTGCTGGTGTGGGAAGCTTTAGTCAGAAATTAAATTCTTATAATGTTTATCAATATGGAAATTATTATGGAACCAATACCGTTATTTCTGGAGAAGAATTTAGTGGACTATCAGCAAGTTGGCTAGAAGTGGTGAGCGGATTAAAAGCAGAAGTAATCAACAATTTATATGTTGGATTTTCGTTACGATTAAACTACTTAATTGCCAATAAAGAGCCTGATGGATTTTCAAATTTATACATTCCAGGTTTCAACAAAACGTATGAAAACAGTAAATTTGGAGCGGGATTTAATTATACTATTAGCTATTTCATCCCTTTTTACAAAAGCAAGCCAAAAGTTAAAGACGTAAAACAATAAAATTTACAAATCTCATTAATAAAAAATCCCAAACTCCAACTTATTTAAAATTTGGAATTTGGGATTTTAAGTTTTGAAATTTTACTATTTAATTTCTTTTACTCCTTTAATGAATATCCATTTCATAAATAGTTTTTCACCTTCGTTAGTTTTCACAACTTGAAATTTAGGCGCTAAAATAGTAGAAACCACAAAAGCAGCAACCGGAATTTGCCAGCTCGTGAAACTTGTATAAGCTTGAATTAAAAAACGAAATGTGATAAATAGAATTAAAAATCCTATCATATTATAAATTAAAGATTTGGTTTGTTTTGACATAATTATTTTTTTTCTTGGTTCTTTTTACTTGACTCTTTAAATTTCTAGTTGTCGAAATTATTAAATTTCGCTTTTTTACTTCCAGC
>CAMLRV010000147.1 GCA_946482495.1 uncultured Flavobacteriia bacterium | reverse complement strand
TAACTTGAACTTTTATGTAAGAACAGCTGAGTTTTATCCAGAATCAATTCCGTTTTTAGAAGATTTATATGAGGTTTTAGAGAAAAATCCGAAAATTAAAATCGAAATTCAAGGTCATATTTGTTGTACGCCAGGTCGTGATACAGAAGAATTCTCTCTAAGAAGATGTATTGCAGTTTATGATTTCTTAGTTGATTATGGAATTTCTCCAGACAGAATGACGTATGTAGGATTTGATGCTACACAGCCAATTTATCCAATTCCAGAGAAAAACGAAGCGGAAAGAAAAGCGAATCGTAGAGTGGAAATTATGATTTTAGAAAAATAGCTTGTTACAAAATCAAGTAATTAGATACTAATCCCGTATAACTAAAATGTTTGTTGTTTAACAAGCATTTTTTTATTCCTCTAGTTTTAGAAATAATAGTATTTTATGAAATCGATTTTGGTTTTTTTCTTTACCGTTTTCTGTATTGGTTCTTTTTCTCAAAAGAAAATTACATTATTTTTTGAAATCAATTCGAGTGAGTTAAACGAAAAAGAGTTTAAGAAATTAAGTGATTTCGTAAAAACAAAAGATTTAAAAATTCAGAAAGTTATTGGATACTGTGATTTGCGATCGTTTAATGTTTATAATGATACGTTAGCTCTTAAAAGAGCAAATTCGATTGCAGATTTACTTAAGTTGATGACATTCAATACGAATTTTGAAATCGAATTTAAAGGTGAAAACTTCAATCAAAATAAAGCTTCCGAATTAACCCGAAAAGTGGAAATTTATTTTAAAATTGAGAAATCGGTTGCAATTAAAATTGATAAAGACAATGAATTAGCTGAAATCGTAAAGAAATCTAAAATTGGCGATAAACTAGTTTTGAAGAATTTAAGTTTTTACGACAGAACTGATATTTTATATCCAGAATCGTATAAAATAAGAGAAGAATTACTGCAAGTTTTAAAAGATAATCCGAAACTTAAAATTGAAATTCAAGGTCATATTTGTTGTACACCAGGAAAAGATGAAGAAGAAATTGCCTTAAAAAGGTGTTTAGGAACAGTAGAGTATTTAGTGATAAACGGTATTGATAAAGCCAGATTAAGTTACAGAAGTTTTGATGCTACAAAACCTATTTATCCCATTCCAGAAAAAAATGAAGAGCAAAAAAAAGCTAATAGAAGAGTAGAAATTTTAATTCTAGATAAATAATTGGCATAGTTTTTCGTTATATTTGTTACTCTCAATTCATAAAAACATTCTATAATGAAAATCCTTTTTGCTTTTGCTTTTTTACTACTACCTTTTTCCTTTTTCGGACAAGAAAGTGTTTCGTTTTATTTCGAAAATAATAAATCGGAATTAAACCAAAAAGAATTAGTGAAATTAAATATATGGATTGCTGCTAATAAGAAATCTAAAATTCTTTCTATTACAGGTTCTACAGACGAAGTGGGCTCTACTGGTTATAACGATACCTTGTCGCAAAAACGTGTAGATTATATTTTTAATAAAGTCAAAACTGCCGTAAAAATTCGTGAAGATTTTAAATCGATTTCTTTAGGTGAAAAAGGTGCAAAATCGAAAATAAAAGCCGAAAATAGAAAGGCAATTATTGTATTCTTACAAGAAAAAGATTTAGCTAAAGAAGCAGAATTAATTAAACCAAAAGTGGTTGAAACTCCAAAACCAGATGAAATTGTTCCAATAGAAGAAAAAGACATGCATTTCCCTGAAGGCGCCACTTTAGAAGAAAAAATTGAATTATCTAAACCAGGAACTTTAATTGTAATGCCAGAAATTCAGTTTTATAAAAATTCATTTGGTATTATGCCATCTTCAAAACCTTCTATTGACGAGTTGGTTTATATAATGGATAAAAATCCAAATCTTCGAATTGAAATTCAAGGTCATATTTGTTGTGTGACTCAAGATCATAATAATTTATCTTTAGAAAGAGCGAAACAAGTTCGAAGAGTTCTAATTTCTTATAGTATTCGTCAAGATAGAATGGTGGTAAAAGGTTATGGTGTAACAAAGCCAAAATTTCCAATCCCGGAAGCTACTGAAGTGCAAGCTTTAGCGAATAGAAGAGTAGAAATAATGATTTTACAGAAGTAGAATACTTTCTCAATTCTAATTTTGCCATTGTGTCAATTAGTATCAAAAATTGGTACACTAATAAATTGTCATATTGACAAATTTTCATTACTTTTGCACCACAAAACAACAACACGACAAAGATGAGTTCTGAAACGAGCCAACGCTACAATCTTAGAGGAGTTTCTGCTTCTAAAGAAGACGTGCATAATGCTATTAAAAACATCGATAAAGGATTGTTTCCTCAAGCATTTTGCAAAATTATCCCTGACTATTTAACAAACGATGAAAAATTTTGCATCATCATGCATGCAGATGGAGCTGGTACAAAATCGGCTTTAGCTTACATGTATTGGAAAGAAACGGGCGACGTTTCGGTTTGGAAAGGTATTGCTCAAGATGCTTTAATTATGAATATTGACGATTTATTATGTGTTGGCGCAACGGATAATATTTTACTTTCTTCAACTATCGGTCGTAATAAAAATTTAATTCCTGCTGAAGTTATTTCAGCTATAATCAACGGAACGGAAGAATTAATCACTGAATTAAAAAAACACGGAGTAACGATTCATTCTACAGGTGGAGAAACTGCTGATGTGGGCGATTTAGTTCGTACGATTATTGTAGATTCTACGGTTACGGCTCGTATGGAAAGAAGCAGAGTGATTGATAATGCAAACATTCAAGCAGGAGATGTAATTGTTGGTTTGGCTTCATTCGGACAAGCGTCTTATGAAACAGAATATAACGGCGGGATGGGAAGTAACGGTTTAACTTCTGCTCGTCATGATGTATTTGCTAAATATTTAGCAGAAAAATATCCAGAAAGTTTTGATGCTGCAGTTCCAAATGAATTAGTGTATTCTGGACAAACAAAATTAACAGATTCTGTTGAGAATAGCCCAATTGATGCCGGTAAATTAGTATTATCTCCAACAAGAACATACGCACCAGTTATCAAAAAAATATTAGACACTTTTACGCCAAACGAAATTCACGGAATGGTGCATTGTAGTGGTGGTGCGCAAACGAAAGTGTTGCATTTTGTAAAAGATGTACATGTAATTAAAGATAATTTATTTCCAGTTCCACCATTATTTAAATTGATTCAAGAAAATTCAAAAACAGATTGGAAAGAAATGTATCAAGTTTTCAATTGCGGACACCGTATGGAATTATATGTTCCAGCAGCAATTGCTAATGATATTATTGAAATTTCGAAGTCATTTAACATCGATGCACAAATTGTAGGTCGAGTAGAAGCTTCAGATAAAGCTAAATTAACAATCAATTCCGAATACGGAACTTTTGAATATTAATAAATTTTAGTTTCACGTTTCAGGTTTCACGTTTTTTTTATTCTTAGTAAAGTAACCTGAAACTTGAAACTTGAAACTTGAAACAAATAAAAATAAACACAACTCAACATAATGAACAACGTATTAATTTTAGATTTCGGTTCGCAATACACACAATTAATTGCCCGTAGAGTAAGAGAATTAAACATTTTTTGCGAAATTTTTCCATTTGATAAAATCCCAGCTGATTTATCTTCATACAAAGCAGTAATTTTAGGAGGAAGTCCTGCTTCAGTTCGTTCAGAAGAAGTTTTACATCCAGATTTATCAGAAATTAGAGGAAAAAAACCATTATTAGCAGTTTGTTATGGTGCACAATATTTAGCACATTTTTCTGGTGGAGAAGTTGCCGCTTCAAACACAAGAGAATATGGTAGAGCAAATCTTTCTTACATCAAAGAAAATGAAACTTTTTTAGAAGGTGTTTCTGAAAATAGTCAAGTTTGGATGAGTCACTCAGATTCTATCAAGCAATTGCCAACAAATGGAGTTAGAATTGCAAGTACAAAAGATGTAGAAAATGCCGCTTATAAAATTGAAGGCGAAACAACTTATGCGATTCAATTTCACCCAGAAGTATACCATTCTACAGATGGAAAACAAATGTTAGAAAACTTTTTAGTAAAAATTGCTAAAGTAGAGCAAACATTTACACCAAATGCATTCGTAGAAGAAGTTATTGCAGACATGAAAGCTAAAATCGGAAACGATAAAGTAGTTTTAGGTTTATCTGGTGGAGTTGATTCTACAGTGGCTGCGGTAATTTTAAATAAAGCAATCGGAGATAATTTATATTGTATTTTCGTTAATAACGGATTGTTACGTAAAAATGAATTCGAAAATGTATTGAATCAATACAAAGGAATGGGATTAAACGTAAAAGGTGTGGATGCTTCTCAACGTTTTTATGATGCATTAGCAGGATTAGATGATCCAGAAGCAAAACGTAAAGCAATTGGTAACGCATTTATTGAAGTTTTCGATGATGAAGCGCACCAATTAACTGATGTGAAATTCTTAGGTCAAGGTACAATTTACCCTGATGTTATTGAATCAGTTTCTGCAACTGGAGGTCCATCTGCAACAATTAAATCGCACCATAATGTGGGTGGTTTACCAGATTTTATGAAATTACAAATCGTAGAACCTTTAAGAATGTTATTTAAAGATGAGGTGCGTAGAGTGGGTAGAAGTTTAGGTATTGACGATGAATTATTAGGTCGTCATCCTTTCCCAGGTCCAGGTTTAGCTATTCGTATTTTAGGAGATATTACTCCTGAAAAAGTAGCAATTTTACAAGAAGTTGATGCAGTTTTCATTAATGGATTAAAAGAACACGGTTTATACGATAAAGTATGGCAAGCTGGAGCAATTTTATTACCAGTTAACAGTGTAGGTGTAATGGGCGATGAGCGTACATACGAAAAAGTTGTAGCTTTAAGAGCAGTTGAATCTACTGATGGTATGACGGCAGATTGGGTACATTTACCATATGAGTTTTTACAAAAAATTTCTAATGATATTATCAATAATGTTCGTGGTGTAAATAGAGTCGTTTACGATATTAGCTCAAAACCACCAGCAACAATTGAATGGGAATAATTTTTTAAAAATCAATATCAATTTGCGATGGCAATGTCAATTTTAAATTTTAATTTTGTCATTGCCATTGATTTTTAGAATGAAATTTATATCTTGGCATTAAAATTGTTTCTTGTAGTAAAAACAATGTAAAAACGATAAAAATTTTCACATGAGAAAAGTACATTTATATATCATTTTATTCTTAGTCAGTTTTGTAGGTTATTCGCAAAGTAAGCACACTGTGGTTAAAGGGGAAACTTTATATAGTATTTCAAAAAAATACAATGTAAAGCCAGATGATATATTAAAAATGAATCCAGATTTGAAAGACGGAGTTAAAGAAAATTCGGTTATCAATGTTCCTGGAAAAGCTGTTGCTACAACTTCAAGCTTAAATAAGTTTGAATATCAGGTGCAACAAGGTGAAACGTTGTACGCAATTTCTAAAAAATTAGGAGTTTCTGTTGATGAGATGATTAAAAATAATCCAACTTCAAGAGAAGGAGTGGCGGCCGGACAATCGTTAACTTATTTTGCATCAAAAAAATATGTACCAACTACACAGCCAGTTAAAACTGAAGTTGTAGCTAAGAAAGAAACGGCAGGACTTTATACAATTCAAGCAGAAGAAACTAAATATAGTGTTTCTAAAAAATATGGAATTTCAATTCCTGAATTAGAAGAATTAAATCCACATATTAAAAATGTTTTTGAAATTGGAATGCAAATCCGTTTCAATAAAAATACGGCTTTACCAACAAAAGCTTCTGTTACAGAAGTTCCTCAAGCAACTTCAACAAAAACAATGTTTTACACAGTACAACAAGGTGAAACATTATATTCAATTTCAAGAAAATTCGGAATTCCAGTTGATGAAATTACGAAAAGAAACCCAATGGTTTCAAGTGGTTTAACGGTCGGAATGGAGCTCGTGCTTCCTGAGAAAAAAGAAATTAATTCAAC
>CAMLRV010000146.1 GCA_946482495.1 uncultured Flavobacteriia bacterium | reverse complement strand
AATCAATTCATTGGTTTCTTTTTTAATGATTGCATATCTAAATTTTAATCCTAATTGGAATTCTGTTTTAGTATGTTTAATCATTTCTATTGCTTCTACGACATTTTCAAAAGGCTTATTTGATCGAAACTTCATCGCTTCTTTATCTGAATAAATTTCAAACATTGCTTCAGAATCATTTTCATCTAATTTTCGAATAAATAATCTTTCAGTTTCAAAAATCATAGTTGCAATTTACTATTCTTTGATAATTTTTTTAGTAATCTTAATATTCTCTTTTGTAATTAGCGTTATAAAATAAACACCTTGGTTCAAATTGGAAATATTAATTCTGTTTTCAAATTTTGATTGTAACACTTTCTTTCCTAGAACATCAGTAATTTCAAATGATTGCATTTGATTTTCATTCTGTACAACTGAAATATTTATGAACTCATTTGACGGATTTGGAAAAATAGTAAATGCATCTAAACCAAAACTTTCATTTGATAAGGCAGCTATAAACTCTGTTTGAAATGTATTTGTAACAATAGCTGGATTCGTATCAAAATAAATTGATGCCGTATTTGGAATAATATCTCCAATTTGATATCCTGGAAATGGTTTTACTTTGAAAGTAATATAACCTTGGCTATTAGCTTCATCTACAGATTGTGGCGTTAAATAAATCGGGTCAAATTTCCAAACTAAGTGATTATTTTGCATAGACATTACATAATCATGACTAGCACCAATCATTCTAACTGTAGCTGGATTTAATTTTACATCTAAAAAGTCTTCTACTCTAACTACAGAAGTATTTGCGTTTCCTTCATTTTGAAAATGAATCGTATATATCAAATAATCTTCATTTGTAAAGTTATCTTTTACAATTGTTGGTCCCTGATTTTCACTTTTATCATTTGGATCGTAAGCAGCAACTATCGTTTTGTTCAAAATTGAATTATTATTATTTGGAAAAATATCTGTATTTGTAGTATTAATAGTTACACTTGAATTTACTGCTTCGCCTATTTGAACTGTTGGAATTGTTGGTACAAGCATATTTACTCCAAAATATCTTGTTTCTTGAGGTTGCAAATTGGAATAATTTAAAGTAAATCCGGTTGCATTTTGAACCGCGTTTATATCACTAATATCAATTATTGAAACATTGGTTGGTTTTGTGTATTGTATCACACCATTTTCAACTACAGTTCCATTATTTCTATAACTAAATCCATTATAATAATTCAATCCTGCTCTTGGTGATCTTGATGTATATAAATTAATACCTACATCAGAAAATGGATTAGTAACTGTAATTGGAAAATTTAAAATTGCACCGTTACCTAATTGTGCTGAACTTAAATTAGTATAAGTTGTGTTAGAAGAAAAATATCCAGAATATTCGGGATGTATTATATAAGATATATTATGTGCATCTGTACTATTTTGTGGAAAAAGGTTTAAAATTCCATTAGTTCCAGCATAATTTATTGTAGAACCATTGTTTACACTTACTTGAAAGTCACCATTATTAAAATAAGTTTCATTAGTATCTTTTACCCCATTATTGTTTAAATCAATAAATGCAATTGACTGAATCGAATTTTCATACATTCTGATATTATCCAAAATCCATCTATCTCCATTGTCATTTTCCATAACAAAAGCGATATATACATTTTGTCCATCATATGAACTTAAATCTACCATCTTTTCTTGACAATTATTTGCTGTAGTAGTTAATGTGTTTTCGTCCCAACTTGCTACTGTTATGAAACTATTTGGATCCGTTTGTGATGTTGTTGAGACTTTAACAGAAAAAATATTTCCTTGAAATCCAGCCTGTATTGTTTTTGTAGTAAAATATAATTTTCCGTTAGAAGCAACTGATAATAAAGGTGTTACTAACCAATCAATTGCTAAAGTATTATTTGAAACATTTTCTCGATTAAGATAAGCACTACCACTTCCTCCACAAACTAATAATGGATTTATAGTTTGAGCCCAATTTACGGTTACACCAGAACCAGTTTCAAAATATGTCCAACCCGTTGGTGGGAATACATTCCCTTCAAAATTTTCGTTTAATAATTGTGCATTAGAAAATATCGCAAATAGTAATACGATGCTAGAATAAATTTTTTTCATAGTTGTGTGTTGTTTTTTTATAGTTGATGTAAATATAAGAATTTACTCATAATCTTCATCTTTAAATCCAATTAAATATAGCTTTTCTTGTGCTCTGGTAATAGCTGTATATAGCCAACGAATGTAATCTCTATTTATTCCATTTGGTAAATATGGTTTTTCTACAAACACACTACTCCACTGTCCGCCTTGCGATTTATGACAAGTAATCGCATAAGAAAACTTGACTTGCAATGCATTGAAATAGGGATTGTTTTTAACTTTTAACAGCTTTTTATATTTATGAATTTCATCTTCATAATCTTTAGAAACTTCCTGGTATAATAAGTTAGATTCTTCGTATGTTAAAGAAGGTGATTCGCTTTCAATTGTATCTAAAAGTAAAACCGTTTCAAATGAAGGTTCATTCGGATAATCAATCATTCTGATGGTAACATTTGCAAATTTGAATCCGTATAATTCCTGAATATTTCTAATTTTCAGTACTTCAATAATATCGCCATTGGCAATAAAACCAGCTTGTGAAGTTTCATTTAACCAAAAATAATTGTTCTTCACTACCATTAATAAATCACCAGCAGACAATTCACTTTCTCTACCTAAAATTCGATTTCTAATTTGTTGATTGTATTGATTAGCTCTTTTGTTCGAACGCACAATAAAAGCGGTATCTTCTGTACTATAATTTCGATACGATTGATGTATAGCGTCTTCAATATCATAACCATCTTCTAATCGGACAATATCTTTAAAACGTTTCAAACTGAATTTAAAATCATCAACAAAATGCGATTTTAGTAATTCTCGTAATTCAGTAGCATTATATAATATTCCAGAATTTACAGCTTGTCGCATTACTTCGTCGAGTTCTATATGCACCACTTCTTTATCGTAATGCACATTTAAAGAATGAATATCTAAAGCCGGACTAATATCTGAATTTACTGGTGGTAACTGAGCAGTATCACCAACCAAAATCAATTTGCAATTCTGTCCAGCATCTACATAAAACAATAAATCGTCCAATAAAGAACCATTTTCATATAAACTTGTTTCGTTAGATTGGTCTGAAATCATGGACGATTCATCCACAATAAAAATCGTATCTTTAAATTTATTGGCTTGCATCACAAAACCCATTCCACCATTTTTATTCTTTTTTGGAAAATAAATACGTTTGTGAATGGTGAAAGCTGGTTTTTCAGAATAAGCCGACATCACTTTCGCGGCACGACCAGTTGGAGCTAACATAACGGCTTTTTTGTTTGCTGAATTTAACTGATTAACTAATGTAGAAATAACAGTTGTTTTTCCAGTTCCAGCATACCCTTTTAAAACAAATAAATCTTCTTTAGAATGTAAAATGTAACCTGCAATTTTTTGAAAGAAAATATCCTGATTTGCCGTTGGCTCAAAAGGGAAATTATCCATTAAAATTTTATAAAATTGCGATGGTGACATGAAGTTTTTATTTATGAACCTCAAATATAGCAAGGATTTTTAAATATAATTTGGTTTGAAGGTTTTAAATTCTCTCAAAAAATGTAAATTTGTCATTCAAATAGAAAAGATGCATCAAGATATTACTCAAAAAACATATAAAAAATTATGCTTTGAAGTTGCAAATAGCAATTTCTCTTTTTGTGTTATTGATTTGATTTCTAATAAGGTAATTACACATAAATCGTATTCCATTAATTCAACTAATGTGATGGAAGAAGAATTGTGGAAGATATTTGTGGAAAACCCAATTTTGGATGAAAAATATGATGATGTACTGGTTTTACACAATTCTAATTTGAACACTTTTGTACCTTCTTCCCTATTTGATCCGAATTATTTAGGAAGTTATTTACAGTATAATTCAAAAGTTTTCGAAACCGATTATTTTGCTTACGATTATTTAGATACATATGATTTAAACAATGTTTTTATTCCATATACGAATATAAACAACTATTTATTAGATCATTACGATACATTTGATTATAAAAATTGTAATTCGATATTTGTCAAAAAAGCATTGGATTTTTCTAAAAATAATGATGCGAAACAAGTTTGGGTGCATTTTCAAAATGATAGATTTGAAATTGTAGTGACCAAAAACAAACATTTATTGTTGTTTAATACATTTATTTACAAAACTTTAGAAGACTTCATTTATTATTTGTTATTTACTTATGAGCAATTACAACTGAATCCGGAAACAGTTCCAGTTCAGTTTATTGGAGATATTTCTGAAGAAGATGATGCATTTAAAATTGCTTATAAATATATTAGAAATTGTAGTTTATTAGATGTTTCGCATTTAAAATCGGGCTTTAATGTGGAAGAAAAAGATTTATTAAAGCATTTTATTTTATTTCACTCATGAGAATAATTTCAGGAAAATATAAAGGACGAAGATTACAAGCTCCTAAAAATTTGCCAGTTAGGCCTACAACTGATATGGCAAAAGAAGCTTTGTTTAATATTTTGAACAATCATTTCAATTTTGGTGAACTTAAAATTTTAGATTTATTTTCTGGAACTGGAAATATTGCTTACGAATTTGCTTCACGTGGTGCCACTCCAATTGTTGCTGTTGATGCCGATTTTGGTTGTGTTAATTACATCAAAAAAACAGCTGCAGAATTTGATTTTGATATTTCACCTATTAAAAGTGATGTTTTTAAATTCTTAGAGAAACATAGAAGTAGTTACGATATTGTTTTTGCTGACCCACCATATCATATTGACCAAAAGGATTTTGAAAGAATTCCGGCTTTAATTTTTGAGAATGAAATTTTAGATGAAGAAGGAATGTTAGTCATTGAACATTCTAAAGATACTAAGCTTGAACATTTAGATAATTTTTCGTTTGCTAGAACTTATGGTGGTACTACATTTACTTTCTTTGAATTATTAAGTGACGAAGATGAAATTGATGATATAATTGATGACGATGAAGATGATGATTCAGAATCTGAATAAAATAAAAAGCCAGATACTTGGGGAAGTAACTGGCTTTTTGCATTATAACTAAAAACTAAACAATTTATTATGCCTATTATTTTCTGATAAATAATAAAGTATAATATTTTTTACCATTGGCATCAGCTTTAACTGATAATCCAAAATGAGTATGATTTCCTTCTAAATTTGCTTTATGTGTTGGACTAGCATTCCATGCAGCTAATGTTGCAGCAGCAGTATTATAACCAGCAGCTACATTTTCAGTTACAGAAAGTGCTCCAAGTCCATTTTTAATTGATGTTACTCTGCTGTCAAAATTATCATGGCTAATTGCACCTGCATTAATCATGTAATCATCATGAGTTGAAGCTACATAAGAAACTTCATTTATAAGTGTTAAGGCATTTAAACCTTTACTAACTCTATCTTGATT
This sequence comes from uncultured Flavobacteriia bacterium, assembly GCA_946482495.1. The sequence continues at coordinate 491 of CAMLRV010000146.1, read as the reverse complement.
TACTAAATCTAATAATTCAATTTCAAAAGTTGAATGAGTATAATTTTTTAATTCAATTGTTGGTTGAGAATTTGCAGCTTCAGGTGCATCTTCTGGCGAACATGATACTAAAGTGATAGAAAAAATTAAAACTAATAAACTTCTAAAAATTGTTGTTGTTTTCATAATTATCCGATTAAGTGATTGATTTACAGGACAAATGTATCACTTTTTGGATTAACTGCAAAAAAAATCGATGAAATGCACTAAATTTTAACATTTCAACTACTTAAAAGTCAGATAGTTACGTTTTTTGTAAGTAAAAACACAAAAAAAATCTCAAGCAGTATACTTGAGATTAGGATTTTTTCTATCTATTTGAATATCAAGGAGATAATCTTTCTATTTTCCAACTAAAATCAGGTTCAATTTTGTATCGAATTCTATCATGTAATCGGTTGGCTCTTCCTTGCCAAAATTCAACTTCAATTGGTTTCACCAAAAAGCCACCC
>CAMLRV010000145.1 GCA_946482495.1 uncultured Flavobacteriia bacterium | reverse complement strand
ACACTACCATGTCTTTTTCAAATTTCGCCCAAGCTTTTTTATCGTTTGGATTTGTTGGTGGCTGTGGTGTTTCAGGCATATTTGGTGGAGTTGGTGCGTCTGGAAAATCAATATCTAAAAATGGAGCATCCGGAATATCTGGCGAAACCTCAATTTCAATATCAGTTGGTCCGTCAATTTCTTCGATTTCTTCAATCTCAGCAATTTCATCGTCACCATCTTCTCTTAAGTTTAAAACGATTTCACGCTCAGAATCTTCATTGATTCCAATAGCAAAACTGTAAGCATCATTTTTACCTTTAGACACATTGATATAAATTGGTTCGATAGCTTCATCGCCATCCACTTTATGAACCGCTTTTTTACCATTATTATCTTTAAGAGTAACGTTGATAGCAGTAATTTCTTTATTAGAATTTCTTTTTACACCTTTAATATTTAAATCGATTTTATAGTCGTTTTTAAATTTGTCTGAAAACTCTTTTAATTCATTATCAGTTGAAGTACTTTGAATGACATATTTTTCATCTGCTTTGATTTCCTTTGTTCCTTTAAATGAACTTGAAAATCTTTCTTTTGCAATTACATTCACCTGAAATAACATGATAAATGCTATTAAGGCAGGAATTACAATAGCGTATTTTAACGCGTTTTTTCTTTTTGATTGATTTGTGTTTAACATAATGATTCGTTTTTTGATTGATGATTGATTGAATTGATTAATAATTGATATATTTTGCGGTTGCAAAGTGATTTTCAACATTGTTTTTTGATAATATGTTTTGTCCGAAACTTGAGCAATAGCATGACTATCTGCCAAAAACTCCAAATTCTGAACGATACATTTTCTATATAACCATACAATTGGATTAAACCAAAATAGAATGATAAAAAATTGTGCTAACAAAGTATCAAAACTGTGTTTTTGTAAAGAATGCGCTTCTTCGTGCTTCATAATGTTTTGCAATTCATTCGGATGGATGAGTTCCGAATTGAAAACAATATAATTAAAGAATGAAAATGGTGTATTTACTAAGTTTGTATTGATATATACAAACTTATTTCTTTTCTCTAAATCGGATATTCTAATGATTTTGATTAGTTTAAATAAATCAAAAAAGGTTTTCAAAAGAAATAAAAAAGTAATAAAAGTATAAGCGTAAAGTAATAACTCTTGAGTTGTAAATAAAGGCTCTTGAGCAATTACTTCATGTGCAACAGGAACTATTTTAGAAGCGGAATTTTCAATTTGATTTGCAACTACTTTCTTCACTTCATAATATTCAATTTTTGTAATGGTTATGAAAGGTAACAGCACAGAAATAGCAATTCCAGATAATAAAAACCATCTTGAATATTGATAAAAAGTTTCTTTAGAAAGCGCCAATTTATATATTACATAGAACAATATTAATAATAAATTGACCTTTAATATGTAAGTGAAAATTGCTTCCATACACTATTTCTTTTTTTCGATAATATCTAAAATTTCACGAAGTTCGTCTGCAGAAATTTTCTCTTCTTCAGCAAAATACGAAACCAAATTTTTATACGAATTACCAAAATAATTCTGTATTGCTGTTTTCATAAAAGTTTTTCTGTATTCTTCAATATCCACAATTGGATGATATTGATGCGTATTTCCATACACATTATAAGAAACATACCCTTTTTCCTCTAAATTTCTGATAATTGTAGAAAGTGTATTGTAATGTGGTTTATCTTCTTTAAACTCAGCCAAAACATCTTTCACGAAAGCTTTCTTAAGCTTCCATAAAATATGCATTACTTCCTCTTCTTTATTGGTTAACTTTTGCATAACTATTTTTTTGTTACACAAACTTATAACTATATTTTTAGTTACGCAACTATTTTTATAGTTATTTAACTATTTTTAACGTTTCGTTTTTCTTTTTGAACCAAATAATAAACATACACTCCAATTAAAGTTCCAATAAAACCTAGTGTTCCCATGAAAAGCCAATTGCCTTGATAACCATATTTTTTATTATCAATAATTGCCATCCCTATTTTCGCACTTAAAATATGTGCCAAACTGTAACTCATAGTAAATATGGCCATATATCTTCCTTGTTGGTGTTTTGGAGCACGACTCAACGCAAAAGCATTTGAAAAAGGGAAGTTGAACATTTCAGCAAATGTCATAAATAGCATCATAATAATTAAGATTCCTGCCCAAGTATTCACCAGCATCAAAAACAAACTAATAGTCATTAAGAAACAACCTAAGATAATTACCTTTAGTTTGTCGACTTTATTCTTCTCAATATAATTTACAATTGGCATTTCTAAAAAGAAAACGAGAACACCATTTAGGGTTAGCAATAAACCTGTTTGAAGTTCGGTAAGTCCGAATTGTTCTCGATGGTAAATTGGTATAGTTGTAAACAATTGGAAAAACATAATTCCAACAATTAATGTTGACATTAAGAACAACCAATAAATTTTATCTTTAAAAACTGATTCGATTAACACATCACCTGGATGTTCATTATCCAAGTAGGTTGATTTTTTCTTTTCTTTTACTTTCAACCAAAATATTAAAATTGCGGCAATACAAGTAATACCATCTACCCAAAAAAGTCCTTTATAACCAATTGTCATAATAATCAAACCACCCAAAGCTGGTCCAGCAGCAAAACCTAAATTAATTGCCAAACGAACTAAAGTTAAAGCACGAGTACGATTTTCAGGCTTCGCATAAGCGCCGATTGAAACGAACATGGCAGGTCGAAACATGTCGGCAATTGTCATTAATATAAATATCGCAATACATAAACCATGAAATGAAGTAATATAACGTAACCCAAAAAACATCAGTCCACTAACTAGCAAACTAAATATCATAATTTTGTAAAAACCAATCGTATCAGATAACTTACCACCTAACCAAGAACCTAACATAGATCCGAATCCGAAGAAAACCATAATGGTACCGACCTGAGAAAGTGAAAAATGCAAATCCTCATGTAAGTATTTGGACAAAAATGGTAAAACCATTGTTCCAGCTCTGTTGATAAAAGTTATAAGTGTAAGTATCCAAATTTCACGAGAAAAACCTTTGAAATTAGAAATGTATTTGAGAAAAGCTTTCTGAATCATAATATTTTGTCTGTTACAAATTTAAGTAAAATACTTGTCAAAAAGCATTATTTTTGTAAAAACAATTTAGATGCAATTTGTCAATTTACATACTCATTTTTACACTAATTCTGAAAATTATTTAGAAATTGTAAACCAATATCCGAATGAATTTTCAGAAGAAATTCCGCTATATTCTATCGGAATTCATCCTTGGTATATCGAAGAAAGCAGATTGAATGATGATTTGAAATTGATTAAAGAAAAACTTTTAACAAAAGAATGTATTGCATTGGGAGAGTGTGGTTTAGATAAACGCATAGAAAAAATCTATAGCACTCAAATTGATGTTTTTGAAACACAATTAAACCTTTTACATGAAGTTTCAAAGCCCGTAATTTTACATTGCGTTGCTTCCTTTGACGAAGTGATTTCATGTAAAAAAAATAGTGGTCTCACCTCCCCTTTTATCATTCATGGATTTTCAAAAAATTATCAAGTAGCGAAACAATTATTGAATCAGGATTTTCATTTGTCTTTTGGAAAATACCTATTAAGAAATCCAGAATTAAGAGATGTGTTTAAACAAATTCCGAATGAAAAAATTTTCTTAGAAACAGATACAATTTCGGAAAGTTTGGAAGAAGTTTATACTTTTGCAGCAAAATGTAAAAACATTTCTGTGGAAGAAATGAAGAAAGTAGTTTGGAATAATTACCAAACAGTTTTTAAACAATAAAGAATAAGTTATGGCAAAGTGGCAAGAAAGAGCAGAATTATTATTTAAAGAAGAAGGTTTAACTCGATTAAGAAATTCGAACGTTTTAGTTGTTGGATTAGGTGGTGTGGGTTCGTTTGCTGCCGAATTTTTAGCCAGAGCTGGTGTTGGAAATATGACCATTGTAGATGGCGATACTGTTGATATCACAAATATTAACCGACAATTACCTGCTTTACATAGTACAGTTGGACTGCCTAAAGTAAAAATCGTTGGTGATAGATTGATGGATATTAATCCAGAATTAAATTTAGTACGTGTAGAAGAGTTTTTATCACCAGAACGCGCTATTGAGATTGTTACACCCGATTTCGATTACGTTTTAGACTGCATTGATAGTGTAACGCCAAAATTAAATTTAATTGTTGCAGCGAAACGTAAAAAGGTTAAAGTGATTAGCAACATGGGCGCTGGTGGTAAATTACTATCTAACAAAATTGTTGTAAAAGATATTAGCAAAACAGACGTTTGTCCGTTAGCAAAAAACATTAGAAAAAGATTGAAGAAAGCCGGAATTTCGAGTGGTGTAAAAGCTGTTTACTCGTTAGAACATCCTGACGAAACCAGTTTAAAGACAACAGACGGCACGAACTTCAAAAAATCATTTTACGGAACTAACAGTTGGATGCCAGCACTTTTTGGCTTACACGCAGCGGAAACGGTAGTAAAACACTTGATTGGAAAGTAACAAACCTGTCAGATTTTTAAATCTGACAGGTTTGTCGAAATAAAAAAGGCTGGTATTATAATACCAGCCTTTTTTATTTATTACTTCGCTAAATATGCTTCTACATTTTCTTGAATTCTAGCTTCAATATTTGAAATATCACTTTTTACAAATTTATCTCCAATAATATTTTCGAATAATTCGATATATCTATCTGAAACCGAAGCGATATATTCTTCTGTCATTTCAGGTATTTGTTGCCCTTCTTGACCTTGAAAACCATTTTCAATTAACCAACGACGCACAAATTCTTTTGATAATTGTTTTTGTTCTTCGTTATTGTCTTGTCTTTCTTGATAACCTTCAGCATAAAAATAACGTGAAGAATCTGGCGTATGAATTTCGTCAATTAAAACAATTTTACCGTCTTTTGTTTTTCCGAATTCGTATTTCGTGTCTACTAAAATTAAACCTCTAGATGCTGCAATTTCAGTTCCTCTTTGGTATAAAGCTCTAGTATATTTTTCTAATGTTAGATAATCTTCTTCAGTAACAATTCCGTTAGCTAAAATAGCTTCACGAGAAATATCTTCATCGTGCGAACCATTATCAGCCTTAGTTGTTGGCGTAATAATTGGCGTTGGAAATTTGTCATTTTCTTTTAAACCTTCAGGCATCTCTACTCCACAAAGGATTCTTTTTCCTAAAGCATATTCACGAGCAGCATGACCAGATAAATATCCACGAATTACCATTTCTACTTTAAAAGGCTCACATAAATGTCCAACAGCAACATTTGGATCAGGAGTTGCAATTAACCAGTTTGGAACAATATCTTCTGTCAATTCCATAAACTTAGTCGCAATCTGATTTAAGATTTGTCCTTTGTACGGAATTCCTTTTGGCAAAACCACATCAAAAGCCGAAAGTCTATCGGTTGCTACCATTACCAAAAGTTCGTCGTTAATATTATAAACTTCTCTAACTTTTCCGCGGTAAACTGATTTCTGGTTCGGGAAATTAAAATTTGTAGTTGTGATTGTATTGCTCATTTGTTTGTTGTGTTGTTTTTTCTGAATGCAAATTTAAAACTATTTATAGTTTTAAGTAGTCAGTGTTCAGTTTTTTTTTAATGTTCAGATTTTTAATAAGAAGTGCTCATTTATTTAGCCAGAGATCATTTTTTTCAAAAACTGATTACTGAAAACTGAACACTGAATACTTATTTCAAAAGTGTTTCATTAAATAAATTTAATATTCTGCTGTATTCATCTATCCATGAATAAGTTTCTTTGAAACCGTGAGATTCTACAGGAAAGGAAGCCAAGCTCCAATTCTTTTTCTGCAATTCTATAAAACGCTGTGACAAACGCACAATATCTTTATATTCAACGTTGTCATCAACCATTCCGTGAAGCATAACAAGATTTCCTTTCAAGTTATCAGCAAAATAAATTGGCGAGCTTTTTTTGTAAGCTTCTGGATCAGTTTCTGGGAAGTTCAAAATATTCCCCGT
>CAMLRV010000144.1 GCA_946482495.1 uncultured Flavobacteriia bacterium | reverse complement strand
TACAAATTTAACTGAAGATAAATGGTTTAAAATTACATATGATTATCCAGAATTTAAAAAGTTTGAATTAATTAATCCAAAATCGCCACACGTAAGTAATGATCATTTAGGTTATTCTGAAACCTACACAAGTGCTGGTTATGAAGGATTAGGTAAATCGTATTCGGATTATTACATAGAACAAAGCACTTTAAAAGATAATTATGATGAAATTTCTCGTGCATATACCAATTCAGTTTTCGAGATTAATGCTATTATTGTGTTGGTTTATTTTGTGTTAGGATTCTCATTATTAATTTTCTCTTTCCGAGTAACGTCTGGTAAAAACTGGTTAATTGCCATTGTAAGTTTCGGAGTATTTAATATCTTAATTGGTATTTTTGCTGGTTTATCAAGAGAATTTATTACTTATCCGATATTATTAATTTTCAGTTTCTTGATTGTAGCTGGGATATTTTTTAGTGTAGTTTCGGCTAAAAAATCGAAGAGTAAAACCATGGTATTGTTAAATTTAATTCTGTGGCTTTTCGGAGGATTAATTCCAGTGGCATATTTTACTTATTTTGAAAATTATAGATCTTCTGTTTATAGTAAAATGAATTATAATGTTGTTGCAGATGAGCATTTAAACTTTTTAGAAGCCCATATTTCAACTATGTTTATCATCAATATTTTCTTTGTGATTATTGGAATGTTTTTTCTATCGAGAATCATAAGAACTTGGAAAGGAATTGCAGAAGAATAATATGATAGTTACCATTTCAAATTCGCAACTTTCTGCAACCATTTCTACATTGGGAGCCGAATTGATTTCCTTAGTTAAAAACAACAAAAACTACATTTGGGAAGTTGATGAAACTTATTGGAACAGAACTTCTCCAGTTTTGTTTCCAATTGTTGGTCGATTAAAAAATGATAGCTATACTTTTAATGGAAAAAACTATTCTTTGCCTCGACACGGATTGGCCCGAAACATGGAGTTTTCTTTCGATAAAAGAAACGAACATCAAGTAATTTTTGAGTTGAACGAAACCGAAACAACTAAACATAATTATCCTTTTGATTTTAAGCTCTTTATAGCATATACATTGATGGGTAACGAATTGATTATGGAATATTTCGTGAGAAATCAGGCTAATGAAGTTTTGCCTTTTTCAATAGGAGCACATCCGGCTTTTGCTATTACAGATGATTTTTCAACTTATAGTTTGCAATTTAACAAAGATGAAGTTTTTGAAACACATCATTTAGAAAACGAAAGTTTTAATGGAAAAACTTCTGTAGTAGAATCTAAAAATAGTGAAATTCAATTGAATTATGAACTATTTGAAGCTGATACACTTGTTTTTAAACAATTAAAATCGAATGAAGTCCTTTTGAAAAATAAAGGTAAAAATATCCTAAGAGTAGGTTTTGACCATTTTCCTTACTTGGGAATTTGGACTAAAACAAATGCACCTTTTTTATGTATTGAACCTTGGTGTGGATTGGCTGATAATAGCAATCACAATGGAGATTTTGATGAAAAAGAAGGAATAAATTTCTTGCAACCAAATGAAGATTTCTTAAGAGCTATTCGTATCGAAATTTTAGAGTAAACTTTCAACCTATAATCCTGACACTTCGGGGTATAGGTTGAATTTTCAAATCGTAAATATCAAAACAAACTACCTTGAACTGCTAATGGTTCCAAACCTTTAAATTCAAAACTAGCGATCACTCGAAATTGTTTAATTTCTAGGTCGAGCATTCGTAAGACAATTCCATTACATAAAAATGTTTCTTCAAAAGGTGGAAATAATTTTGTGGCTTTTATCAAGTTTTCTGGAGATAATTTTCTCGCTATGGAAATATGAGGCACATCACTATGATGAAAAGTTTTTACCACTAATGCGTTATGAAATAATCTCATAATTGGCGCTAATTTTACTTTCGAAATTTCATCAGGATTAATAAAAAACGCACCATTTGGAAAGGTTCCAAAACCATTTAAATGTATTGAAAGAGGAGTGATGCTATTGCAAATTCGCACCAATTGATTTTTCACTCGCTCTACATCTTTTTCATCTGCTTCAAATTCACAAATTGTAATATGTGCAATGGCATTTTTGCTATGAAACCAACCAACTTCAGCAGCCAATTGCTCTTTCATATTTTTAATTTTAGCAATTAGTTCAACCGTTGGATGAATTGCGATGGAATAGTGTTGAAGCATAATTTATTTAAACGTTTATATCAATTATCACTAATATCATCTCCTAATTCTTTAATTTTTTTAGCTAAATAACCTTTGTAAATTTTTCCTTTTGTTAGCCAAGAAACACCAAATGCTGATAATGCAATGGTTTCCAAAATTAAACCTGGATAAATATTATCTAGCCATTCATATCTATATCTTAAAATCTTAGTATAAATAAGAATTAAGAAGACACAAGTTAACATAATAATTCCACAATATTTGTATAAATTATGATTTGGCATTTTACCAAAATCGGATACTCTTTTAGTTCTTCTAAAATTGAAAATAGATATAAATGATAAAGTAATAAAAAACATTCCAGCAAAAATGAAATGTATAATTCCTGTGATATAACTGCTCGTAAAAACTCGCATATTATCAATAATGCAATGTTTAGTTGTAGTTGGGAAAACCACAATTCCTACAGCAAAAAAAGCTGCTAAATTACTCATTGTTCTATCGGAAAATCCGAATTCACTCTTGCGAAGTGGATGCCCTTTATAGCATAAAAGAAATAATGCTACTGTTAATAAAGCTCCAGTGAAAATTTCACCAACGGAACTATAATAATAATGACTAATTGATGGTTTAAAAGGATTTGAATAATGAAAAACCGTATAACATTCACCTGTTTTTACAAGCCATTTGTTATTTAAGAGATCTAAACGTTGTATGATATAATCTCCTAAAACTAAGGAAAATGGAAGTAAAATGGCAATCCAACCCACTGCTTTTCGCATGGTATGATATGATATAACTAGATTTGACTTTTGCATGATTTTACTTTTTTAAATGTATCAGCTAAAAATTGTCATGTTGTATTGCGTAACTATAAATTTACAACTAATTCCTTTAATAATGATTTAGCAATTGAAAAAAGTGTTTTTTTCTAAAGCTTAAAAAGAAATAATAAAAAAATCAACAAAATTTCCGTGGGATGTGATTATTTAAGGTTTTTTTTCTTATATTTAAGGAATATATTTGCTGAAGAAAATTTGTTAAAAATTTACAACCGAAAGGAGTATGATTAGAAAATTACTTAACAAAAAAGCTTTATATGTAATTATTTTCGGATTCTTATGTATTTTTGTTTTTGCACAAACCCCAATAAAAAAACATAACTTAAAGAAAGAGGTTGAAGAATTAATGTATTTCAACCCTAATCAGGCTATAAAAATTGCTCAGCATTTGCTATCCAATACAGAAATTTCTGTTGAAGATAGGGCTAAAGTAAATTTGCTTATTGCAAAGGCTTATCTAGCAAAAGGTGATTTAAGTGCGTCTTTAAAATCCTTATTTGAAGAAAAAAATCAGCAAAAAAAATATCTAACAATTTCAGAAAGAGCGGAAGTTGAACTTATTAAATCAACAATCTTAAGAAACTTGTATCTATACAAAGAATCGGAAGATGAAATTGTTAACTGTGATTTATTAATCAAAAATAATTCTAGCGATGTTACTTCAGATGCAAGTGCATTTTTGCTTATTGAAAAAGCAAAGCATTTAATGATGTTAGAAAAAATTGATGAAGCCATTAAAGTATTAGAAACCATTAAATTAAATGAAAAGTCGAAATTAGAAGTTCAACTTTGGAAAACAATTACTTTAGGAAAGCTTTATTTAGAGAAGAAAAATCTAAAACTTGCTAAAGAAAATTATACTAGAGCAATGGAACTTTCCGATCAATCGAAACCATCAATTTTGTTTGCAAAAACTCATGCTTTAATTAATTTAGCTACAATTTATTTTTTAGAAAAGAATCATTCAAAAGTTAAAGAATTATTAGATGAATCATTAAAAAACGCTGAATTCCTTACTAATTTATCTTTGAAAAGAATTGTTTTAAGTCAGCAAATTGCCAATTATTTAGCCTTAAATGATTCTCCAAACTATAATAAAGCCAATAAAGAATTTTATAAAATTAATGGGGAAGTTGATGCCTTAGAAGAAGATGCTGCCAATGTTGCTTATAACTTAATTAGCGAAGATTATATAAGTGAAATGGACGAAGGAAAAAGTGGTTATTTTTCAATGTTATATGTATGTATTGGGCTTTTTATTATAATTGTTTTAAGCGGATTATTCTTTTGGTGGCGTTATTTTCAAAAAAAGAAAAACTACGAGGAAATTATGAGATATTTGGAAATTACTCGTAATAATTTGATTGATAAACAATATGTTGAAAAAGAAGTAATTGTCAAAGAGTTAAACAAGCGTGCACTCATTCCTTCTGAAACTGAAAAGCTTATTTTAGCGAAATTAAAGCGCTTTGAAAGTTCTACGCGTTTCACAAATAAAGACATTTCATTAGCGGTTTTAGCGGGTCAATTTGATACAAATACCAAATACTTATCGGAAATTATTAATACGCATTACAATGTAAACTTTAACAAGTATATCAACATGTTACGTATTAACTATTTAATTGATAAATTGAAATCCGATCCAAATTACATGCATTATAAAATTAGTTATTTGGCTGAAGAATGTGGTTTCGCCTCACATAGTAGTTTTGCAACAGTATTTAAGTCTATTACAGGAATTTCGCCTGTCACTTTTATTGAATTATTAAAAGAAGAAAAACAAGCTATTGCGATATGATAAATAAAAACTCACATAAGATAACAGTTTTGTTTTTTCTAACGTTGTGTTTTACTTTAGGAAATAGTTCTTTTTTGTATGCTCAAAATTCAAAAGATTTTGATAAAAGAATTAAGGAAGGTACGCTATTAATGTATGAAAATCCAGATGAAGCTATTCGTATTGGAAATAAACTTGTTATTGATTCAAAAGATAATATTGATTATAAAATAAAGGCGTATAAATTAATTTCTGATGGATATTCTTCAAAAAGAGATTATCAAAAATCATTGGAAAATGTAATGAAAGCCAATCAAATATTACATTTAAGCAAAAACGGATTGCTTAAGATAATGATTTCTAATAAGTTAGGAATTTTGTATCATCAACTAAAATTGTATGATAAATCAGTGCAATATTTAGATCAAGCAGAAGAATTGATGCTGAATTATCCGATTAAAGACTCTATTTTTGTTTATTTAGGAACCAATTATGTGGTTCGTGGTTTTATTTACAAAGAAAAATTGAATTGTGATATTGCCATTGAATATTTTGACAAAGGAGTTAATGCATATCTTAAATCAAAAACATCAAATACAGCAGGAATAAGTATCGCAAAATATAATAAAGGAAATTGTTATATCTCATTATCTAACTTACCAAAAGCTAAAGAGAATTTTGAATTAGCTATTAAATATGCTAAAAAAATTAGTGCCAATAGTCTACAAGCTTTTGCATTAAAAGGCTTAGCTCAAGTATATACTTTGGAAGGGAATTATACAACTGCTGTAAGTACGCTTGAAGAAGCTATGGCAATTTCAAAGGAAGTGAATGATTTAATTTTGAATCAAGAAATTTACAAAGGATTTTCAGAAAATTACTTAGCACTTAATCAATGGGAAAAGTATAAAGAGTATCATTTTAAATATTTAAGCACAAGAAAATTAAATATTGAAAATGAAAGAAAATCAATTAGCGATTCTTTAGTAGAAAAAAAATCGGAACTTGAAAACAAATTTAATAACTCTATTTCTAATTTTTATTGGGTTTATTTGTTCATTTTTATAGCTATAATTATTGTCATTTTGATAGTTATAATTCGTGTCAAAAATGCTAAAAATGAGATAGAAATCATACAAAACAAGATCACTTTGCTGCAAAATCACAAAGAGTTATAATTTTCACATTTTTTAATATAAAGCCTTGATTTTCAAGGCTTTTTTTATGTTTTTTAGCTTCATAAATTCGGGAATTTTGAAAGTGTAGGCCTTATTTAAAGGAAAATATATATATAATTTTACCTCACTAACATCAAAACCAAAGTTATGATTATGAAAGAAAAATTACAAAGCAACAATGCATTTAATTGCCTTGAGCTAA
>CAMLRV010000143.1 GCA_946482495.1 uncultured Flavobacteriia bacterium | reverse complement strand
TCAAGTAGATTTAACGGAAGAAATTCATCATTTATTTGAGGTTTTAAAGTTTTAATGATAAAAGTTTTTACAGATAATAACTATTTAACTCCGGAATTTCGAAAGATAATATTCCCAGTTTTGTTAGATATTCATTTTCTGAGAACACCACTTGCTTTAGAAAATTATCAAATCATTGATGATGTTGAAAATGCTGATGTTGTAATTGTTCCAGTAGCAATTAATTATTTTTTTAAAGAAAAAAAGCAAGCCGAATTAAATCTGTTTATTGATAAAGCACTTGCCTTAAATAAAAAAGTTTGGGTGTATTCTGCTGGCGATTTTGGTATTACTTTTAGAAAAGATGTTACTGTTTTTAGATTGGGAGGTTTTAAATCGAAACTATCTAAAAATGAACAAATAATGCCGGTGTTTGTTTCGGATCCTTATACTTATGTTTTAAATACAGAATGGTTTACATTAAATAAAACTGAAAAACCAACAATCGGATTTGTTGGAAATGCAAATGGAAGTTTTTCCAAAAAAATAAAAGAGAATTTAATTTTCTTAAAGCTAAATTTTAAGCGCCAATTTGATAAAAGTATTGGAGATTATCAATCTTTTTTTTCTTCTAGTTCTGTAAGACATACTGTTTTAAAAAACTTAGAAAAGAGCTCATCTATCATTTGTAATTTTATCTATAGAGATAGTTATAGAGGCGGGGCTCAAACCGAAAATCAAATAAAAAAATCTACTGTAGAGTTTTTTCAAAATATTGAAAATAATTTATACACAGTTTGTATCCGTGGTGCTGGAAATTTTTCTGTAAGATTGTATGAAACATTAATGATGGGTAGAATACCAGTAATCATTCAATCTGACGCAAAATTGCCATTAGAAAAAGCTGTAAATTGGGAAAAGCATGCTGTTTTTGTTTATCAAAATAACATTATAGAGGAGTTGATTAAATTTCATGATAAATTTTCTAACGAGGAAATCATCGAAATTCAAAAAAATAATCGAGATTTAATGTTGAATCTTTTTTTAAGAATAAACTATTTCAAAAAAGTATATCATTTAGAAAATGAATTTTAGTTTAATAATTTGTACATATAATAGAAGAAATGCTATTGAGGTTCTAATGAATTCAATAGTAAATCAATCGTTATATCCTAACCAAATTATTATTGTTGATGGTTCATTAAATCAAGAAACTAAAACTTATTTTGAACATAATAACTTCAATAACTTAAATTATTATTTAGTTGATGATTCCAATAGAGGATTAACGAAACAAAGAAATTTTGGAATTTTAAAAGTAAATAACGCTTCTGAAGTTGTATGTTTTTTAGATGACGATACTATTTTAGATGTAAATTATTTTAAAGAATTAATTAAAACCTATTCGGGATTCCCAGATGCTTTTGGAGTAGGAGGTTACATTACTAACGAAGTGAAATGGGAATTAAATTCAGAAAATTATCAAAAAAATAGTAGATATTTTACTTACGATGGATTTCATAGAATTGAGGATAAAAGATATATTTTTAGAAGAAAATTAGGTTTAGATTCAGATGTTTTACCTGGATATTTGCCAATGTTTTCACATGGCAGAAGCATAAGTTACTTACCACCTTCAGATAAAGTATATAAAGTTGAACAATTAATGGGTGGTGTTTCTTCCTTTAAAAAAGGGGTTTTAGATGCTCATAAATTTTCTACTTATTTTGAAGGTTATGGTTTGTATGAAGATGCAGAATTCACTATTAGAGTTTCAAAATTCGGACAATTATATATAAATACTAATGCTAAATTAGAACACCATCACGATGCCTCAGGAAGGCCAAATCAATATTGTTATGGCAGAATGGTAGTTATTAATGGTTGGTATGTTTGGCGTACTAAAAACCCAAACCCAAAATTCATTCACAGTGTAAAATGGCATACTATTACTATTTTACTAACATTTATTCGAATAGCTAATATTTTTACAACTCAAAAACGTAAAGAAGCTTTTACTGAAAGTTTAGGAAGAACAGTTGGATGGTTTTCAATTGTTTTTAATAAGCCAAAAATTATCAATTAATTTGATTACATTGGTTTAAAAATCTATTTTTATATATTAAATTTTCAGAATGAATTTTGTTATCATAACACATGTGCAGCATATTAAAGAAAACTCAAAGTTTTATGGGTATGCGCCCTATGTTAGAGAAATGAATATTTGGCTGAAATATGTAGATCAAGTTACAGTTGTTGCGCCAATTGAAAAAAGTAAATTAGACAATATTCATTTAGCGTATCAGCATAAAAACTTGATTTTCAAAGAAGTTTCTAATTTTAATGTTACAAGTGTAATAAACTCTTTACGAACACTTTTAAAATTACCATCCATTTTATGGGCTATATTTTTAGCGATGAAAAATGCGGATCATATTCATTTACGTTGTCCTGGAAATATGGGTTTGTTAGGCTGTTTTGTGCAAATTTTATTTCCAAATACTCCAAAAACAGCTAAATATGCCGGAAATTGGGATCCAAACGCCAATCAACCTTTTTCATATAAAATGCAAAAATGGATTTTGAATAATACTTTTCTAACCAAAAATATGCAAGTGATGACGTATGGTAAATGGGAGGGAAGTTCTAAAAATATTAAACCTTTTTTTACAGCAACTTACTCTGAAATTAAAAAAGAACCAATTCTACCTAGAAGTTTAAAAGATAAAATAAATTTCGTTTTTGTAGGTACTTTATCAGTTGGAAAGAAACCTTTATATGCTATAAAATTAGTAGAAAATTTAAAAAGATTAGGATTAGATGTAAAGTTGAGTTTATTTGGAGATGGTGTTTTAAGAAATGAATTAGAAAAGTATATTGAATCTAATCAACTGAAAAACTACATTTTTTTAAAAGGAAATCAAAATAAAGAAGTCATAGAACAAGCTTATAAAGAAAGCCATTTTTTAATTTTAGCCTCTCAATCTGAAGGTTGGCCAAAAGTTGTTGCAGAAGCTATGTTTTGGGCAAGCTTACCGCTTACAACCAATATTTCTTGTGTTAATTATATGATTGATAACGAAAATAGAGGTAAATTATTGAGTTTGCATATTGAGGAAGATACACAATTAGTTTTAGATTTGATACAAAATGAAGCTCGATATTTGAAAATGTGTACAGATGCTAGAAATTGGTCACAAGATTTTACAACTGAATATTTCGAAAATGAAATCACTAAACTTTTAGGTGTCTGATGAGAATTGTGCAATTAATAGATAGTTTAGATACAGGTGGTGCAGAACGTATGGCTGTTAATTATGCCAATGCTTTGTCTGAAAAAATTGCATTCTCTGGCATTGTTGCTACTCGTAAAGAAGGTTTATTATTCGAAAAAATTAAGAATAAACAATCCTATTTATTTCTGAATAAAAAAGGAATAATTGATGTCAAATCAATTCTTAAATTAAGAAAGTATTGTGCTCAGAATAAGGTGCAATATATTCACGCACATTCTTCGTCCTTTTTTTTAGCAGTTTTGGTAAAATTAACGTTGCCTAAAATTAAAATAATTTGGCATGATCATTATGGAAATAGTGAGTTTTTAAATGAAAGAAAACATTTTGCTTTAAAAATATGTTCTTTGTTTTTTCATCAAATTATTGTGGTAAATCAGTTATTATTAGATTGGAATAAGAAAAAAATGTTCTGTAATAAAGTCACTTTTTTGCAAAATTTCCCTGAAATAGAATCGCTTAATGGTACTACAGAACTATATGGAATTGAAGGGAAAAGAATTGTTTGTTTAGCAAATATTCGACCGCAGAAAAATTTGGAATTGCTTGTTGAAGTCGCCAAAAGAATTTGCGAAAAGAAAAATGATATTACCTTCCATGTTATTGGTAAAAAATTTAATGACGCCTACCAAAAATCTATTATAGATTTGATTGAAAAGTATAAATTAGATAATAATATTTTTTTATATGATTCAAAAAATGACATTCCCAATATATTAAAGCAAAGTACAATTGGGATTTTGACATCGAGTTCAGAAGGACTTCCAGTTTCAATTTTGGAGTATGGTTTGTCAAAATTGCCTGTTATTGCTACAAATGTTGGGCAAATTGGGGAAGTGATTTTAGATAGTAAAACTGGTTTCTTAATTGAAAGTAACGATCTTACATCTTTTATAAACAAATTAATTTATCTAATAGATAATCCTCAAATTTGTGCTAATTTTGCGGAAGTTTTATATCAACATGTACAAGAAAACTATTCTAAAGAATCAGTTATTAATCAATATTTAAATTTAATTTAATTGAATTTTTTTAAAATAAATAAGTTTACTTACCTTTTCATTCACGTATTGTTAGGGGTGATTATTCATTTTGTAAATTCATTTGTTTTTGTTTACTACGCCATTTTTCTTGCAGTGGGTACTTATTGGATAGTTAAAAATAACGATAGAGATTTTCAAACGCTAACATTATTGTGTTATACTATTGGGTTAGAAGTTATGTTTCGAATGAAATCTGCAGGTTCTATGTACGATTTAAGCAAATATTCCATCATATATTTCTGTATTTTGAGCTTTGGATTTATTCGGATTAATTTAAAAGCTTGGCCCTATTTTTTAATTCTCCTTCTATTTATTCCCGGAATTGTTCTAACTGTAAATACTTTCTTTTTCGAAATTGATGTTAGAAAGAAAATCATGTTTAACTTATTGGGTCCGTTTAGTTTAATTATTGCTTCTTTATATGCATACAATAAAAAGATTACATTAAATAGGTTAAATCAAGCGCTCTTTGTTATGGCTGGACCTTTAATGAGTATTTTGACAGCAATTATTATTTATACACCAACTAATAAAGAAGAAGTTTTTGATGGTACATCTTCTAATTTTATGACATCTGGAGGATTTGGACCTAATCAAATGTCTGTAATTTTAGGACTTGGAGTATTTATCTTTTTTATACAGTTCTTTTTTAATATGAAAGAGAAGGTTTATTCTTATTTGGCTCTATTTTTATTTTTTCTTTTTGCTTATAGAGGATTAATTACTTTTTCTAGAGGAGGAATGATAACAGCAGTTGCAATGGTAATTACACTATGTTTTGTTGTTTTTAGATTACTTAAAAGTCAAGCCCGAACCAAATTTTTGGGTATTTTAGGATTTCTATGTGTTTTAGGAATTGGTGCTTGGTTTTATAGTTCTTATCAAACTGGCGGTTTAATTGATAAAAGATACAATAATCAAGATGCAGCAGGTAGAATAAAAGAGTCTAGATTATCTGGAAGAGAAGATATCATGGAAACAGATTTGAAATATTTTTATGAAAATCCCGTTTTTGGTGTTGGACCCGGAATTAGCGGTATGATGAGAGGAGAAGAAGGTATTCATGGTGCTCAAGCCCATAGTGAGCCTACAAGACTTTTAGCAGAACATGGTTCTTTGGGACTTATAATTTTGTTATTATTGGTTTTTGTTCCGGTTTTGAAATATTTTAGATTTAGACTTTATCATCATATTTATTTCTTTCCATTTTTAATATTTTGGGGATTAACCATTAATCACGCCGCAACACGTATTGTAGCTCCAGGAGTTTTATATGCTTTAACACTGTTAAATGTTTCTATAAAAAACGATGAAGATGAAGATTCTGTATCTGGGAAATAAACTTTCTATACATGGTATAAACAAAACTACGGTTGAAACCTTAGGAGAAAACCTATCTCAATCTGGTTTCACGGTTGTTTCTTATTCTTCAAAAAAAAATAGTTTTTTACGAATTTTAGACATGCTTTTGGGAGTACTTAAGCATAGAAATTCCAACTATATACTAATTGATACTTACAGTACTTCAGCGTTTTGGTTTGCTTTTTTTACTAGCCAATTGGCTCGATTTATTAAAGTGAAATACATTCCAATTTTGCACGGTGGAGACTTACCCAATCGATTAAAATCGAATCCGAAACTTTGTAAAATGATTTTTGATAATGCTTATATCAATGTTTCTCCATCAGAATATTTAAAATTTCATTTTGAAAAATTCGGAATTTCAAATGTATTGTGTATTCCAAATTCGATTAATTTATCTGAATATACATTTCAAGAAAAACAAAATTTTACTCCTAACTTAATTTGGGTTCGTGCCTTTGCAGAAATTTACAATCCTAAAATGGCTATTGATGTGCTAAATTTATTGCAGAAAAAGTATCCATT
>CAMLRV010000142.1 GCA_946482495.1 uncultured Flavobacteriia bacterium | reverse complement strand
TGATTTTACGGCTAATTTATTATCATTATATGAAAATCCAACAATTGGAGGTTCTGCAAGTTCAACTGTAAGTGTTACTCCAACAGCAGCATTCAGTACTTTAGGTGGATTTATGTTCCGTCAAGATGCAGCTAACACAACTCCAACAATGATTATTGATGAGTTAACAATTAATACTACTCCAAACTTTACATTATCTTCTGCATCATTCTCTCAAATTGAGGGATTAAAAATGTATCCAAACCCAACAAAAAGTAATTTATACATTGAAACAGCTTTAAATAGCGAAATAAACGTATCTATTGTAAATATGTTAGGTAAAGAAGTTGTAAACTCAAAAGTAGTTAATAACACAGTAAACGTTTCTAACTTAACTTCCGGAATTTACATCGTAAAAATCTCAGAAGAGGGAAAAACTTCAACTAAAAAATTAATTATTGAGTAATTATAGTTCCTGAAATCGAAGATTCAACAGAGTTAAACAAGTTCAGGATAACAAATAAAGGAAAGCACCAGTTAGCTGGTGCTTTTTTTATGCTCGAAAACCAGAAAATAAACCCACAAATCATAATCTTTTTCTACTTTTGCAGGATGATTTCACAAGAAGACATATTCTCTATTTCCTCAAAAAAAGAATTTGAAAAAATTACTTTAAAAGTTTTTCGTTTCCAATACGAAAACAATCAAGTATACCAGTCTTTTTGTAATCATTTAGGAAAAAATCCGAGTAATGTTAAACAAATACCAGACATTCCATTTTTACCCATTCAATTTTTTAAATCTGATGCAATTGTAAGTACCACAAACGAAACTCAAGTTGTTTTTACTAGCAGCGGAACAACCGGAATGATTACCAGCAAACACTATGTTACAGATGTTTCTCTTTACGAAAACAGCTACAGAAAAGCCTTTGCGCAGTTTTATGGTAATATTGAAGATTACTGTGTTTTAGCCCTGCTTCCATCCTATTTAGAAAGAGAAGGTTCGAGTTTAATTTACATGGTAGAAGATCTCATAAACAGTAGTAATCACCCGGATAGTGGTTTTTATTTAAATAATTTAGAAGAGCTTTCCAATAAAATTATTGAACTAGAAAATGAAGGGCAAAATATCGTTTTAATTGGAGTTACTTATGCTTTATTAGATTTAATTGAGCATAAAAAATTTCAATTAAAAAACACGATAATCATGGAAACGGGCGGTATGAAAGGCAAAAGAAAAGAAATCATACGAGAAGAATTACATCAAATTTTATGTGATGGGTTTGGCGTTTCAGCTATTCATTCCGAATATGGCATGACCGAATTACTTTCACAAGCATATTCTTTAGGAAATGGCATTTTCGAATGTCCGCTCTGGATGGATGTTTTAATTCGCGACACAGAAGACGCATTAACTTACGTAGAAAAAGGAAAAACGGGCGGCATCAACGTCATCGATTTAGCCAATATCAATTCCTGTTCTTTTATCGCAACACAAGATTTAGGAAAAAAATATGAAAATATGACTTTTGAAGTCTTAGGAAGGTTTGACAATTCAGACATTAGAGGCTGCAATTTGATGGTGAATTAAGTTTCCTCAAAAACCAAATTTCAATAAAATAAAAACCTATGATTTTCACAGACACACATACTCATTTATATTCAGGAGAATTTTCAGAAGACAGAGACATCATGTTACAACGTGCTTTTGACGCTGGAGTTTTACGGCTTTTTGTACCTGCAATTGACAGCAGTTATACACAAAAAATGTACGATTTAGAAGCGCAATATCCTGAAAACGTGTTTTTAATGATGGGATTGCATCCCTGCTACGTGAAAGAAAATTATTTAGAAGAATTAGCACATGTGGAAACCGAATTAACCAAAAGAAAATTTGCAGCTATTGGAGAAATTGGTATCGATTTATTTTGGGATAAATCTTTCTTAAAACAACAACAAGAAGTTTTTATTAAACAAATTCAATTAGCTAAACAATATAAATTACCTATAAATATTCATTGCCGTGATGCATTTAACGAAGTGTTGGAAATTTTAGAACAAGAAAAATCACCAGAATTATGGGGAATTTTCCATTGTTTTACTGGCGATTTCAACCAAGCCAATCAAGCCATTTCTTGTGGAATGAAATTAGGAATCGGCGGTGTAGCCACATTTAAAAATGGAAAAATCGATCAATATTTAAATGAAATTGACATCAAAAACATTGTTTTAGAAACCGATTCGCCTTATTTAGCACCTGTTCCATATAGAGGAAAAAGAAATGAAAGCAGTTATGTAAAATTAGTTGCAGAAAAATTGTCAGAAATTTATAACTTGCCTTTAGAAGAAATTGCTACAATTACAACAAAAAACAGTAAAGAAGTGTTCGGATTTTAATGTTTGATAACGTTTTATTCCTATTTTTTTTGTTTTTTTGTAAATATAAAATTAAGTATGTCGAAATTTGATAAAATACGCCCTTATTATGATGCCGAAGTAAACGACGCCATTCGTGCTTCTATAAATCATCCTATGATGAGAGCCTTAATGGATTTTGCTTATCCGAATGTGGAGGAAGCTGTTTGGAAAGAACAGTTGCTTCGCACACATTCTATTAGAGATTTTCAAATCAATTTTGCATATAAAGCTATCAAGAAGATTTTAGAAAAAACTTCGGACGGACTTACCACTTCTGGTTTTGAAAAATTAGAACCAAACACCTCATACTTTTTTATTTCAAATCATAGAGATATAATTTTAGATACGTCTTTACTAAATGTGAGTTTACACGAACATGGTTTAGTCATGACGGCTTCTGCTATTGGAGATAACTTAGTTAAGAAAGATTTTATCTTGAAACTTTCTAAACTAAACAGAAACTTTTTAGTACAAAGAAATCTTTCTCCAAGAGAATTATTAGAAAGTTCAAAATTACTTTCAGAATATATGTATCGTTTGGTATCTAAAGAAAATCGTTCAGTTTGGATTGCACAACGTGAAGGAAGAACAAAAGATGGTAATGATGCGACTCATTCTGGTGTTCTAAAGATGATTGCAATGGCCTCTGACGAACAAAATTGCATGGATTTCTTTAAAAAAATAAAGATTGTACCCGTTTCGATTTCTTACGAATACGATCCTACAGACGCTTTAAAAATGCCGCAATTAATGGCTGAAGCGAATGATGAAATTTATACAAAAGAAAAAAACGAAGATTTTATTACGCTATTAAGTGGTATAATCGGTCAGAAAAAACACATCCATATTCATGTTGGTGATATTTTAGATACTGAAATTGATACAATTTCTGCTGAAACCACCAATCCGAACAAACAAATGTTAGCATTAGCTCAAGTTATTGACGATTCTATTTTGCAATCATATAAACTTTGGCCAACCAACTATATTGCTTACGACATCATAAATAACACTACTTTATTTTCTGAAAAATACACAGAAAAAGAAAAGCAACTTTTTCAACGTAGATTAGAATTAAGAATAAATGCGGGTGATGCTAAAATGAAGGAAAGTTTCTTGGCAATGTATGCAAATCCTGTAATTAACAAATTAAAATATCAAAAAATTGAAAGTAATTCCTAAGCCAAATATTTTACTTATTTATACGGGTGGAACTATCGGTATGATTAAAGATGCCGATACGGGAGCGCTGAAAGCTTTCAACTTTAAAAAACTGATAAAAGGAATTCCCGAATTAAAATTATTAGATTGTAATATCGAAACGGTTTCATTTGAAAACCCAATCGATTCTTCAAATATGCAAATTACAGACTGGCAAAAAATGGCTGTAATTATTGAAGAAAACTACAATAATTTTGATGGTTTTGTAGTACTTCACGGTTCGGACACGATGTCTTATAGCGCTTCTGCTTTGAGTTTCATGTTCGAAAATTTAAACAAACCTATTGTTTTCACTGGTTCACAATTACCTATTGGAGATTTACGTACGGATGCAAAAGAAAATTTAATTACCGCCATTCAAATTGCCTCTTTACAAGACAAAGGAAAACCAGTAATTCAAGAAGTTTCGTTATATTTTGAATATAAATTATATCGAGGAAACCGAACTACCAAAATAAGCGCCGAACATTTTAATGCTTTTACTTCTCCAAATTTCCCAGCATTGGTAGAATCTGGAGTGCATTTAAATGTGAATTTCGATGTGTTATTAAAACAAAAAACAACTAAAAAATTACAAGTCAATACTAAGTTTGACGATAATGTTATCATTTTAAAATTATTTCCAGGTATTAACAAAACCATTTTACATTCTCTTTTACATACACCAAATTTAAAAGGTGTCATTTTAGAAACCTATGGTTCAGGTAATGCCCCGATGGAAGATTGGTTTATTAGCGAAATAGAAAACGCGGTACAACGCGGATTACATGTTGTAAATGTAACGCAATGTAGTGGTGGAAGCGTGTTAATGGGAACGTATGAAACAAGTACACGTTTAAAAGAAATGGGCTTAATTTCAGGTAAAAATATTACCACTGAAGCTGCCATTGCTAAATTGATGTATTTGTTAGGTCAAAATGTATCTAGTGCAGTATTTAAAACCATTTTTGAAACTCCATTACGTGGAGAAATGAACGATTAACTATAAATTTTACATTTATGAAAATATTGTTTTTTTTATGGATTCCGTTTCTTTGTTTTTCTCAAGAAATAAAACCTACAGAAGATGTTAAACTAGCTGGAGTGGATTCTCTTTACAGGGAAGATCAATTTTACGCTTCTTTAAGCTACAATTTAATTCAAAACCGACCTTCAGCCTTTAAACAATTTTCATTCTCACCAGGAATCGCATTTGGGTTTTTAAGAGATATGCCGATATCTAAAAACAGACATTTGGCCATCGCTCCAGGTTTAGGATATTCATATAATAACATCAAACAATTTATCAATTCAGATGAGTTACAAGGCGGCGATCTTATTGTGCCTGCAGAAAATATTAGAACAGTAATTACAACACATTCAGTGGATATTCCTTTAGAAATTAGATGGAGAAATTCAAATCCAAACAGTCATAGTTTTTGGAGAATTTATACAGGTTTTAAAGCCAGTTATGTTTTCAATTCGAAATTAAAAGTTTCTTCATCATCGGGTAGTAACAAAGAATCTATTTCAGATGCTATTAATCGTTGGCAATATGGAGCTTATATTTCCATTGGGTTTAATACTTGGAACCCATATATTTACTACGGGTTGAATCCAATTTTTAAAGAAGGTTCAAAAATGAGTAATTTTAATGTAGGCTTTCAGTTTTACATACTATAAAACCAAACATAAGCTTGTGGCAAGGCACCAATTACCATTCCAACAAGTAATTCAATTGGCGTATGCGCTTTCATATACAAACGTGAAGAAGCCACAAATCCCATACACATAATCAAATAAGCTAACGTGTAACTCGCTTCTATTTCTAAAAAGCTGGTTAACATCATCGCAAAAACAAATAAGGAAGTAATTCCAATCATGTGTAAACTCGCTTTAAACCTAAACACTACAGAAACAAAAACTAAAAAAGCACTAATTAAACCTGCTTGAAAAAACTTAAATAATTCAGGGAAATACGTTTCTAAAACGGTGAAATTTAATAAGAAATACAACAATAGTATTTGGATAAAAATAGGATATTTTCTTTCTTCAATAGTTGCCTCAGTAAACGAATGCACAATTTTAAATGTTCTTAATAACATATAAAAACACAAAGGCAAAAGTATCGTAAGAATAAAAATTTGTATCAATGACATATACACTTCTGCTAACATCGTTATATTTTTAGTGAACATAAAATATAAGATGGTTCCGTATAATGAAATAAATACAGGATGAAAAATATAAGAAAAAGGCGTTAAAAGATATTTTGTTCGCAACTTGAATGGATTTAATTATCTCAAAGCTACATTTTTTTTCTCAATCTTGCTACTGGAATGTCTAATTGTTCTCTATATTTTGCAATTGTTCTTCTAGCAATAGGGAATCCTTTTTCTTTTAAGATAGCAGCTAAATCTTCATCAGGAAGTGGTTTGCTTTTATCTTCTTCTGCCACAACTCTTTCTAAAATATTTTTAATTTCGATGGTAGAAACATCTTCTCCTTGATCATTTTTCATTGCTTCAGAGAAGAATTCTTTAATTAATTTCGTACCGTAAGGTGTTTCCACATATTTACTATTCGCCACACGTGAAACAGTTGAAATATCTAAACCAA
>CAMLRV010000141.1 GCA_946482495.1 uncultured Flavobacteriia bacterium | reverse complement strand
TGATAGAAGTGGAAATCCTTTAATTCTTGACGGAGCTTGTCGAAGGAATGAATTAAAGATTGTAACGAATAGCAGGAATAGCTTCAAAATAAAATATGAAAAAAATAGTTGTACTAACTGGTGCTGGAATGAGTGCCGAAAGCGGAATTTCGACTTTTAGAGATTCGAACGGACTTTGGGAAAATCATGATATTATGGAAGTAGCCTCGCCAGAAGGTTGGAAAAATAATCCAGCTTTGGTGTTGGATTTTTATAACAAACGCCGTGCGCAACTAAAAGAAGTAAAACCAAATAAAGGTCATGAAATTTTAGCCGAATTAGAGCATGATTTTAATGTGCATATTATTACTCAAAACGTAGATAATTTACATGAACGTGCTGGAAGTTCTAATATTTTGCATTTGCACGGCGAATTGGTTAAAGTTCGAGGTGAGTTTTCTCCAACAGAAAGTATTTTCTGGGAAACCGATATTCATTTGGGTGATGTAAATGAAAAAGGAGAACAATTACGACCAGATATTGTTTGGTTTAACGAACAAGTTCCTGCGATTGATGTAGCCATTCCTCTTATGGAAATGGCGGATGTAGTTCTTATTATCGGAACGTCTTTGCAAGTATATCCAGCCGCGAGTTTGATGCATTATGCAAAATCTCATGTTCCGGTTTATTACATCGATACAAATCCGGCAACCATTTACGGTTTAGCGAATCCGTTAGAAGTTTTGCAAATGAGTGCGAGTGAAGGAATGAAAATTTTGAAAGAAAAATTATAATATGGATATTCAAAATTGGTTTTTAAAATTGAATCAGGTTGGTGAAATTAACTTATTTGTGTTGTTTTTATTCGAAAACTTAAGCCTGATTGTTTTGTCGGTTTTAGTTGGAAAAATAATTGAAGCAAAGAATACAGTATTGTTTAAAAAAGACGTAAAATGGGTTTTGTATACGTTATTATTTAATACTCTAATTACATTTTTAGGTTATAAACTTTTCTATTTTGATTTTATAAAATTTACTTATAGGATTTCTTTTCTTTCCATTTTTATTGATTTGTTTTTGATAACCTTTATAATGGATTTATTGATGTTTGTTTTTCATTATTTCATTCATAAAATTGATTGGTTATTTGTGATTCATGAAAAACATCATTCGCATATTGATACCAATGTTTATAGTTTGTATGTTTTACATCCGATTGAAGTAGTTGGGTTTGGATGTTTGTGGCTTTTTACTATTTGGAGTATGAACTTTAACTTTTATAGTGTTGTAATTTACCTGATTTTAAATTTGACCTATGGCATTTTAGGTCACATGAAAAGAGATGTTTTTCCGAAATTTTGGACAAATAATTTTTTGACAAAATGGATATCAACAACTAATTTTCACAATCAGCATCATTTGAATTTGGATACTAATTTTGGTTTTTATTTTACTTTTTGGGACAAAATTTTCAAAACTTATATTGATAATAAAAAAACTCCAAACTAATTAGGGATAACTAATCACTAATTACTAAATTTGCACTTTTAAAAAACAACACAACAATATGCAACTTACCGAATTAAATGCCGTATCGCCAATTGACGGACGTTACAGAAGTAAAACAAAATCGTTATCAACTTATTTTTCAGAAGAAGCTCTAATTAAATATAGAGTTTTAGTTGAGGTAGAATATTTTATTTCCATGTGCGAATTCAATGTGCCACAATTACAAGGAGTTGACAAAAATCTTTTCGGAAAATTAAGAGCCATCTATGAAAATTTTTCAACAGAAGATGCACTTTGGATTAAGGAAACGGAGAAAACCACAAACCACGATGTTAAGGCGGTTGAGTATTTTATCAAAAAGAAATTTGATGAATTCGGATTACATGAATTTAAAGAATTTATCCACTTCGGATTAACGTCTCAAGATATCAATAACACGGCAATTCCACTTTCAACAAAAGAAGCATTTGAAAACGTGTATTTGCCAAGTTTAATTTCAATAGTTCAAAAATTAAAAGAATTATCGAGAGAATGGGCTGATGTGCCATTATTGGCTCGTACCCACGGTCAACCAGCATCGCCTACACGTTTAGGAAAAGAAATTTTAGTTTTCGTAGAACGTATTGAAGAACAAATGCGTTTGTTATTTAATGTGCCTTTTGCAGCTAAATTTGGTGGAGCTACAGGAAATTATAACGCACATAAAGTGGCTTATCCAAACAGTGATTGGAAAGCTTTCGGTACGAAATTCGTAGAAGAAACGTTAGGATTACGTCATTCGTATCCAACAACTCAAATCGAACATTACGATCATTTTGCAGCATTTTTTGATGCGTTGAAACGTATTAATACAATTTTAATTGATTTAGATAGAGATGTTTGGACATACGTTTCTATGGACTATTTCAAACAAAAAATTAAAGCTGGTGAAATCGGTTCTTCGGCAATGCCACATAAAGTCAATCCAATTGATTTTGAAAATTCAGAAGGAAATTTAGGAATTGCAAATGCTATTTTTGAGCATTTATCAGCGAAATTACCTATTTCTCGTTTACAACGTGACTTAACAGATAGCACAGTTTTACGAAATATTGGGGTGCCGATGGGGCATACAATTATTGCTTTTGAAGCGACGTTGAAAGGTTTAAATAAATTATTATTAAACGAAGCTAAATTCGCAGAAGATTTAGAAAAAAACTGGGCGGTTGTAGCAGAAGCCATTCAAACAATTTTGCGTAGAGAAGCCTATCCAAACCCATACGAAGCCTTAAAAGATTTGACAAGAACAAATACTGTAATTAATAAAGAATCAATTCATGCGTTTATTGAAACGTTGAATGTTTCAGAAGCTATTAAAGCTGAATTAAAAGTGATTACGCCAAGTAATTATCTTGGTATATAATTTCAGGAATCAGTTTTTAGTAAACAATTTAAATCCTGCTAAATTAATAGAAGGATTTTTTTATAATAAGTTTTAAATTTCTGTATTAAAGAAAATTCTTATACTTTTACAAATTCAAAATAAACAAAATCAATAAGTTATGAAAAAAATTACCTCCTTAATCATGTTGTTGTTTTCAGTATCTGGATTATTTGCACAAAATGATTTTTTAAAGAACTTTGAAAACAATGATATAAAATTGACCGAAACGGTTTTGATTTTTTATAGACCAAATTGTCCATATTGCGAGCAAATGGAAAAATTGATTTCTGAGAATATTGATTTACAACAAAAAACAAAGGAAAAATTCAATGTTGCAATTGTTGACATTAGTTCAGAAGAAGGAAGTAAAATTGCTCAGCTTTATAATGTAAAAGCAGTACCAACAATTATAAGATATAATAATAAACTTCAAGCTAGCTCAACATTGAATGGTTTTGGCTCTACTAAAAGGTTTTTAAAATTTTTAGATTTAGATTTGAATCTTGAAACTGCATCAATTACTAATAGAGATATTGCTTCAATTTGTGGAAATGGTGTAATTGAAACAGGTGAGCAATGTGATGATGGGAATATGATAAATGGTGATGGTTGTGCTAATAACTGTATGTTTGAAAATCCTCTTTGTGGAAATGGAATTATAAATTCTGGAGAACAATGTGATGATGGAAATTCTATAAACGGTGACGGTTGTAACATGTATTGTTTGCTTGAAAATGGAATATGTGGAAACGGAGTTGTTAATGCTGGTGAGCAATGTGATGACGGGAACAATATTAATGGAGATGGTTGTAATTTAAGCTGTTTGTTGGAAGGAATTATTTGTGGAAACGGAAATGTTGAATCTGGCGAACAATGCGATGATGCGAATACAATAAATGGAGATGGTTGTAATTCAACATGTTTTGTTCAAGCAGGATATAGTTGCACGGGTTCACCAAGTGTTTGTAATGTTTTAGGATTAGAAGACAATCCGAATCAGTTTGTATCTTTAAAAACATATCCGAACCCTTTTTCCAATGTAATTCATTCAATCATTTATTTAAAAGATGCATCAGACGTAGAAATGTTATTAATTGATAGTCAAGGAAAACTGATTAAAACAATTAGTAAATCTGGTTTAGTTTTTGGAGAAAATGAAATTTCTCTAACTATTGATAATTCTTTGCAAGCTGGATTGTATTTTGTAAAAATTCAAGTAACAAATGCAAATGGTGTTTTTTACGAAACGAAAAAACTAATTAAAGAGTAAAACTGACTTATAAGTATAAAAAATCCATTCCGCTATGTTGGAATGGATTTTTTTTATAAAATAAAATACCAAATTTCACGTTATTATAAAAAAGATAAAGATGAAAAGTGTTGGAATTTTATTGTTGTTTTTGTTAAGTTTTCAGCAAAATATTGATGTCAAAATAATTGATTCGAAATTGTTTGATGAAATTAATGATGTTCGTGTGGAGAATAAATGTGTTGTATTAACTCGAGATGCAAAGTTAGATAAGGCCGCCACAAATCAGGCGGAATATATGGCAAATAAAGAAGTTTTAGATCATGTTCAAAAAGAAAATCCTAAAACAAAAGAACTTTTTGATAGAATAAAATTTTTTAGCAAGAACGAATACAGTAAAGTTGCAGAAAATTTACTTTTTACTACTGTTTCAATGAAAACAATTGATAATGATGTTTTGGCTGAAAAGATGAAATCACTTTGGGTAAAATCTCCAAGTCATTTTAAGAATATTAAGAATAGTGACTACAACTACACGGGTTTTGGATTCGCATTAAATAAATCTAAAACTAAAATCTACGTCGTTCAAGTTTTTGGTAAAAAATAAAAAATCCATTCCGATATGTCGGAATGGATTTTTTTTATCTGTAAACTCAATACTGAGACGGTAAACTATCTTGAGTAATTCGGAGCTTCTTTTGTAATAGTCACATTGTGAGGGTGACTTTCGCTAATTCCGCTAGAAGTTAAACGTACAAAACGACTAGATGCTTGAAGGATTTCAATGGTTGCAGCACCACAATAGCCCATTCCGGCTCTAAGTCCGCCAATAAATTGTTGCATACTTTCGTTTAATTCTCCTTTGTAAGGAACACGACCAACAATTCCTTCTGGAACTAATTTTTTAACATCGTCTTCTACATCTTGGAAATATCTGTCTTTTGAACCTTCTTTCATGGCTTCAACAGAACCCATTCCTCTGTATGATTTGAATTTTCTTCCTTCGAAAATGATAGTTTCACCTGGTGATTCTTTTGTTCCGGCTAACATTGAACCTAACATTACGCTTGAGGCTCCAGCAGCTAATGCTTTCGGGATGTCTCCAGTATAACGAACTCCACCATCTGCAATTACAGGAATTCCAGTTCCTTGTAAAGCTGCAGCTACTTCTAAAACAGCAGAAAATTGAGGGAAACCAACACCAGCAACTACACGAGTCGTACAAATTGAGCCAGGTCCGATACCAACTTTTACAGCATCAGCACCATTTTCTGCTAAATATAAAGCGGCTTCTGGAGTAGCAATGTTTCCAACTACTACATCAATTCCTGGGAATTTGCTTTTTACTTGTTTTAATACATCCACCACACCTTTCGTATGTCCGTGAGCGGTATCAATAATCACAGCATCTACTCCAGCATTTACTAACGCTTCAGCTCTTTCTAAAACATCACCAGTTACGCCTAAAGCAGCAGCAACACGTAAACGACCAAATTTGTCTTTGTTTGCATTTGGTTTCTGCGTTAGTTTAGTAATATCTCTAAAAGTAATTAATCCAACTAATTTGTTTTCTGAATTAACTACTGGTAATTTTTCAATTTTGTTGCCTTGTAAAATTTCTTCAGCTTGTAAAAGTGTAGTTCCTTCTGGAGCAGTTACTAAATTTTGTGAAGTCATGACTTCTGTAATTGCTCTTTCGCTATTTTTTTCGAAACGTAAATCTCTATTAGTAACAATTCCTTTTAAAATATCGTTTTCATCAACAACTGGAATTCCTCCAATACCATATTTATGCATAGCATGTTTCGCATCACCAACATTTGCATGTAAGGGTAAAGTTACTGGGTCTATAATCATTCCGCTTTCAGCACGTTTCACTTTGCGAACTTCAGCAGCTTGTTTTTTAATAGACATATTTTTGTGTAACACACCAATTCCACCTTCTTGAGCCATAGCAATTGCCATAGCGCTTTCTGTAACTGTGTCCATTGCTGCGGAAACAATTGGTGTGTTTAAAGTAATGTTTTTGCTAAATTTTGATTGAATTGAAACTTCTCTAGGAAGAATTTCAGAATAATTTGGGATTAAAAGGACGTCATCATAAGTTAATCCTTCACCAATAATTTTAGAAGTGTGTGCTTTCATGCTGCAATTGT
>CAMLRV010000140.1 GCA_946482495.1 uncultured Flavobacteriia bacterium | reverse complement strand
TATCTTTAACAGAAACAGTTACAATTTTTGAACCTTTAACTTTTTCTAATTTAACTTGAGCAGAAGCTATTGTTAAACTGAACAATGTGATAGCGAAGAATGTAAGTTTTTTTATCATTTTGAATTTTTATTATGTGAGGCAAATATATTAAAAAAAATCCCGAATAAAATCGGGATTTGTATGATATGCGTTCAGAATTTATAGCAAATTCTATATGAAACGTTTTATTACTAAAATATGCTTTCTATAAATTGAATTACTAATTGTACAGCAAAATCAATTACTTTTATTACAAATTGTATCATAATTACTAATTTTTATAGTTATAGTTTTTAAGTTGTGTAAAATTATTAAAATTTTCCAGACTCTGTTTTAACAAATCTATAAAGTTTTGTTAAAAATTTAATCTTTAGATTTTCTGTCTTCCACATTAATAACTTCTTTTCCATTCACTTTAACTGAAACTTTATGAATAGAGTCGTTTTTAGAAGTTCTCGTTTCAATTGTGTGATTACCAATTACATCACTTGAAATATTTTCGATTTCAACATCTTCATCGTCGTTTGCATCCGCTGGACAATCTAAACATTTTAATTCGTTTTCAGTTACTGAATATCTGTATCCTTCTGGACCATAACCATAGTCATAATCCGAGTTGTGACCACTTAAATATCTTTCTACATTTTTGTTTGGATAATATACCATACCTTCTGGCATGTATAAGTAAATATCTACTTCCTGACCTCTAAATTTATTTTCCACTTCCGTTAAGAAATAATTATCTAGAAGTAATTGCTTTCCAACAAATTTGTAGTTGTATTTAATTTTCTCAGCTCTAATGTTAGCTTCTTCGAAATTTTTACCCTGAGCTGTTCTTTCTACAATAATATATGGTTGTTTTTTATCTGTATATTTTAAGTGAAAGTTTACATTGTTAGAATAAATAATATTGTGTTTCAAAGAATCTTGAGTCATTCTTAATCCAGAAATATCATGATCACTTTTTGAAAAGAAATCATTTGTTACAAATTTCACTTCAAGTGTATCATTTGCTACAATTGGAAGTAGTTCTTTTTTAGAAACTTTTCCGTCATGACTTAATTCAGTTGCATAGTTTACACCTACAATTGTTAAAGCTGCAATTGAGAATAACCATATTGCTAATAATGTGTATTTCGCGTAATTTCCGATTGATTTTGTGTTTGGAATTAATAATCTTAAACCCACTAATACAAAGAAGAATAACGGAATTCCAACTGTGAACAATAATAATAATCCTTGACCCCAAAGTGGAACATCAAAATTAAATGGCGTATGAATATTGTCATGTAACATAATTTCTGGTAATGTAGAAGAGAACAATAAAACTACTGATCCAACTACAACTCCTAAAAATGTTAGTGTTGCGAAAAGTAAGATGAAAAACCCAACCACTTTTCCGAAAGCTTTAAATAACGCTACAATAATATCACTTAATGTAGAACCAACTTTTTCAGCTCCATATTTTGCGTTTGCTGCAATTTTGTCGTGGTCTAAATTTGAAAATTTATCTGAAATTTCGCTAAAACCTTCCTTTACTTTTTTCTCAATATTTGAAATGTTTATCGGTTCACCTTTCATTTCTAATTTTTGAGTCGTAGTAACAGCTTCAGGTACTAAAATCCATAAGATTAAATACAATATGATACCGGTTCCAAATCCGAAGAATAAAATTACCATGATAATTCTTAACCATAAAGGATCTACTCCGAAATAATGACCTAATCCTGACATTACACCACCTAATAAGGCATTTTCTTTATCACGGTATAATTTTTTAGTTGTTGTTCCTGAAGTGGAATAGCTTGAATAATAGCCACTTTTTGGAGCTTCGTCTTCAATTTTATAATCTTCTGGTTGACCCATAATCGCAATAACTTCGTCAACTTCTTTTAAACCAATTACTTGTTTAGTAGTTCCTAGTTTTTCTGTAAAAATTTCAGAAATTCTACTTTCAATATCCTTAATAATTTCTTCTCTACCGTCTGGAGATAATGATCTTCTAACCGCATCAAAGTAATTACTCAATTTTTTAAAGGCATCTTCATCGATATGAAAAAAATATCCTCCTAAATTTATACTTGTTGTTTTGTTCATGACCTGTTAGTTTTGATTTGTTATTGTGTTTACAGCACCAGATAATTCATCCCAAGTGTTGTTTAATTCTTTTAAAAATTCTTTTCCTTCATCTGTTAAACCATAATATTTTCTTGGTGGCCCAGAAGTTGATTCTTCCCAACGATACGTTAATAAGTTATCGTTTTTTAATCTTGTTAGCAAAGGATAAACTGTTCCTTCAACTACAAGCAATTTTGCGGTTTTTAAAGTGTCTAAAATTTCAGAAGTGTAAGCATCTTTTTCTTTTAAAACTGATAAGATGCAGAACTCTAAAACACCTTTTCGCATTTGTGCTTTTGTGTTTTCAATGTTCATTGTTTGTTCATTTTTTTGTTAGTCCTGAAAACGTCAGGATTTCGTTTTTTGATTGATACTGAAATTCAGTATGTGATGATTGAAACTTGATGATTTAAAAATAGTACTATTGATAGTATGTTATTTTCTTATGCAAATATATAGCTAAAAACTATTACCTTGTATCGCATAGTACTAATATTTAACATTTTTTTAACATTTAAAATTTATTATGGATGCATAGTATTTTTTTGTAGATTAGCGAAAAATATAAGTAATCATGAAGTTCACACCTTTTAAACTTAACACTTTTACTTTTTTTAAATTGCCAGCTGCATTTTGGTGTGGCGTAAGAGTAAAGTCAATTTCTGCTGAAATTTGTCAAACTATTGTTAAACATCGTTGGTTCAATCAGAATCCTTTTCAATCAATGTATTTTGCAGTCCAAGCCATGGCAGCTGAATTTACCACAGGCGCTTTAGTAATGTATCAAATTAAAGAAAGTGGTACTAATATTTCCATGTTAGTTGCACAAAACAAAGCAGTGTTTACAAAAAAAGCGACTGGTAGAATTACTTTCACCTGTAATCAAGGTTTAGAAATTGCAGAAATTATCAAAAAAGCAATTGATACTAATGAAGGTCAAACTATTTGGCTAACATCAATTGGAGTAAATGAAAAAGGAGAACAAGTTTCTGAAATGCAATTTGAATGGACAATTAAAGCAAGAACAAAATAATAGACTTTGTTAATGTAAGTTAATCTTAGTTAATATTTCTAATTTGCAGACTTCATGTTGTAAATTTGTATATTAAATCTTATGAAAATGAATGTTTTAATTACAGGCGCAACAGGATTAGTAGGTAAAAAATTAGTTGCATTGCTTCATAAAGACAATCATAATATACATTATTTATCTACTTCAAAATCTAAATTAAAAAACAGTCTCAATTTCAAAGGCTTTTATTGGAATCCTAGTACAGGTGAAATTGATAAAAATGCATTTGAAGACGTTACTGTTATTATACATTTAGCAGGTGCTTCTATTTCTAAAAAATGGACAGAAGGTTATAAAAAAGAAATTATTGATAGCAGAGTAGAAGGTGCGAATTTAATTTTCGCTACACTTCATACGATACCTCATTCTGTAAAACGTTTTATTTCAGCTTCAGCTGTTGGAATTTACCCAAGCGACTTAAATTATGTTTATCACGAAGATAATACTCAAATTGACGATTCTTTTTTGGGGTATGTCACACAACTTTGGGAAGAAAGTGCCAATCAATTTAAAGCATTATCAATTTCCGTTTCAATTGTGAGAATTGGAGTAGTTTTGGCAAAAGAATCTGGTGCTTTAGTTGAAATGGCTAAACCTATAAAATTAAGATTAGGTGCAGTCTTGGGATCAGGTGAACAATACATTTCTTGGATACACATTGATGATTTAGTTGCAATAATCAAACATATTTTAGATCAAAACTTAGATGGTGTTTATAATAGTGTTTCTCCTTATCCAATTACGAATGAAGAATTAACAAAAGCTATTGCTAAAACCATTAATAAATCTATTTTCTTGCCCAATGTGCCTAAATTTATTTTGAATTTACTTTTAGGAGAAATGCATATTATTTTAACCAGTAGTCAGAATGTGAGTTGTAGAAAAATTCTTGATACGGGCTTTCAGTTTCATTATGCTTCTTTAAATAAATCTTTGCAAAACTTATTGAAATAAAACAAAATAGCCTATAAATAAAAAGTGTTACGTTATTAATACGTAACACTTTTTGTCATTATAATTAAGATGAAATAAATTATGTTTACTTTTCAAATTTATGCAATTGATTTTGATATGATTCTTAAAAAAATATTAATTTTTTTTACTGACAATGTGTCATAAATTAAAGAATGGCAATACTTTTGCAATCACTTTTTAAAAAATAAAAATTAGAATCATGAGTCAAGAAAATGCTGAAAACATCGAAAAAGAGGTAAATCAGGATGAAAATGTGGTAGAAAACCAAGATGTTCAGGGAAATACTGAGGTAGAAGTGTCAGTTGAAGATCAATTGCAAGAACAAAAAGATAAATTCATAAGATTATACGCAGAATTCGAAAATTATAAAAAAAGAACTTCAAAAGAGCGTATTGAATTGTTTAAAACTGCTGGTCAAGAAGTTTTACAATCTATGTTACCCGTTTTAGATGATTTTGATAGAGCTATGGCTCAAATTTCTCAATCGGAAGATGAAGCATTAGTGAAAGGTGTGGAATTAATTCATGAGAAATTAAAATCTACTTTAGTTTCTAAAGGTTTAGAAGTGATTGAAATAAAAGCTGGTGATGCATTTGATGCTGATTTTGCAGAAGCTATTACTCAAATTCCAGCTCCAACTCCTAAATTAAAAGGTAAAATTGTAGATGTAATTGAAAAAGGTTACAAATTAGGAGATAAAATTATTCGTTTTCCAAAAGTAATTTTAGGAAATTAATTTTGTTTCAAGTTTGCTATAACCTGAAACAAAAATAACTTGAAAACCTGACCCGAGACGTTACTGAATTGTTTGGAGCGTAGCGGATAAAAACTAAAAAAAGATGAGTAAAAAAGATTTTTACGAAGTTTTAGGCGTTGGTAAAAATGCCACAGCTGAAGAAATTAAAAAAGCGTATCGAAAGAAAGCGATTAAATATCATCCAGATAAAAATCCGGGTGACCATACTGCTGAAGAAAACTTTAAAGCTTGTGCGGAAGCATACGAAGTTTTAAGTGATGCAAATAAAAAAGCTAAATACGATCAATACGGTCACCAAGCCTTTGATGGAAGTGGTGGTTTTGGTGGTCATGGAATGAACATGGATGATATTTTCAGTCAATTTGGAGATATTTTCGGTGGTGGTTTCGGAGGATTTGGCGGCGGTGGCGGTGGTCAACGCAGAATGAAAGGAAGCAATTTACGTATCAAAGTGAAATTAACTTTAGAAGAAATTGCACATGGTGTAGAGAAAAAAGTTAAAGTAAAACGTAAAGTTCAAGCTGCAGGTGTAACTTATAAAACGTGTTCTACTTGTAACGGTCAAGGTCAAGTGATGCGAGTAACTAATACGATTTTAGGTCGTATGCAAACAGCAACAACTTGTCCAACTTGTCATGGTTCTGGTCAAGTTTTAGACAGTAAACCTGCCAATGCGGATGCACAAGGAATGTTAACAGAAGATGATACTGTTTCAATCAAAATCCCTGCAGGTGTGGTTGATGGAATGCAATTAAAAGTGGCTGGAAAAGGTAATGATGCACCAGGTAAAAATAGTATTCCAGGTGATTTAATTGTTGCAATTGAAGAAATTGAACACGAGTTTTTAAAGCGTGAGGGTGAAAATTTACATTACGATTTATACATCAGTTTCCCAGAAGCTGCTTTAGGAATTTCTAAAGAAATAGAAACGGTAACAGGAAAAGTTCGTATTAAATTAGAAGATGGAATTCAATCTGGTAAAATTCTTCGATTAAAAGGAAAAGGTATTCCAAGTTTAAATAGTTACGGAAATGGTGATTTATTAGTTCACGTAAATGTTTGGACACCAAAATCTTTAAATAAAGAACAAAAACAATTTTTTGAGAAAATGATGACGGATGAAAACTTTGTTCCAAATCCGGAAAAATCAGAAAAATCATTTTTTGAAAAAGTAAAAGATATGTTCTCATAAATAAAAAATATTTCATAAATTTGATATTCAGTTTTTTAGAAAGCTGATTTCTTTTTCATAGCAATTTTTCCCATCCTAGTTTTTATAGTAGGATGGGATTTATTTTTGTAACGAAAACCTTATACTTCATACTAATTGTAAAAAAAGAAATACTATAAATGAATAA
>CAMLRV010000139.1 GCA_946482495.1 uncultured Flavobacteriia bacterium | reverse complement strand
TCGCATCCGACCTTAATTATTTAATTTTTATTAGTTCGATTTTACAACTTTAATCGTTTGTTTTTGACTTCCAGAAATCACTTCAAAGAAATACACATTTGAATCATTGAAACTCGTTAAATCAATTTCTAACGTTTTTGATAAAGATTTGTTGGCTTTTTTCTCAATTAATTTTCTTCCTACAAAATCATACACATTAACTTGAATTTCTGAATCTGAAATGTCATTGAAATCTAAAGTTACTATTCCATTTGTTGGATTTGGATATACTTTAATTCCGTTGTTATTTGTAAATGATTCGTTTCCTAAAAATTGGATACCTAAATAATCTTCATGAGAAAATACCAGAGCCGCAGAAGCATTAAATTGTACATTTGTTCCTGATGCATCAGTTTGTGCAGTGGCCGTATTGTCAGGATGTTGAACAGAGAAGAATCCGTATTTGTAATCTGGTGTAAAAGTTAATCCAGTTGGTTCAGCACCAGCAGGAACAGAACTATGAATTAATACTTGCGGACTTGTTTGTCTGTGATTTGGTCTAACTACCCAAATGTAGTTTCTACCA
The DNA here is from genome assembly GCA_946482495.1 of uncultured Flavobacteriia bacterium. Next base: position 5,757 of record CAMLRV010000139.1, on the reverse strand, counting down.
CCATCTTGAACTACCCAAAGATTTCCTTTATCATCAAATGCTAAGTTGTCATTTCCGTCTAACCAAGCTTCATTTACAATTCCTGATAAAGTTTGAATTGGATATGTCATCGCACCTACAAAAGTTTCAAAGTTTGAAATTGTCGCACCATTATCTTTAAAACGATATACACGGTTTTTACCTTTTGATGCAAAATATATCATTCCGTCAGGACCAATTTCACAATCTTCTACACCATTAAAGTTAGTTCCGCCTAATGCTCCTGCGTTTGAAGCTAAATTGTTTCTATCTGCTTGAGTGGTATTTGGAACTTGAATCCAAGTTGCTGTTGCCGAAGATGGTTCGTCATCAGATAAAGCAGTGTCTAATTTTAACACATAAACATTTCCAGTAGAAAGATTATTAGCAGTTGTTGGAACGAATTTATAAACACAGTGTGTTCCACCGTCTTCACCGTAATAAGCCACAGTTCCATCATTACTTACCACCACGTTTTCATGGTTCATTCTTCCTAATGCAAATAATTTATCTTTTGTACCATTATTGTCATAATCGACTACACTTGCAGTTGTTGGATTAATTTCTACTAGCCAACCCACATCTTGATAGCCATCACCATTAGCATCACCCGCAGTTGTGTTTTCTTCTGCTGTAACAATTGTTCTCCATGGTGTTACGCCACCAGAGCAGTTTCTAATTGTAGTTACTAAATTGGTGTTATATAAATCTACTTTTCTTGAATTAGTCATATTCCAAAGTAAATTACTCGGATTGTTATTTAAATTGATGTCTAATATTGAAACGCCACCTGGATTATTTTCATGATTAACAGATAAATGTCCAATTTTACTTGAATCTGCACCTAATGAAGGAATATAACCTGTAAAATCATGTGTTCCAGGGACTAAACCTGAACCATCTAAATAAGAACTTCCTTCTTTAAATAACATTTGGAAACGTTGCTCTGTTGGCATAATTAATACATTTGATTGAGTCGTAGGATTAATTGATGTAAAACATGCTATATGTCCATCTTGGCAAACATAATCTGGATCTTTTTCTCTTAAATATAAATCGAAGCCTAAATCTGAACTAGTTAAATCACTTTGGTGCATTTCTACAGAAATTCTATTCACACCATTAGTAAAAAATGATTTTGGAATAAAAAACGATTGATATCTTTTTTCATCAGCACTCCCAATGGCACTACTCGCAAAAGTGTTATAAGCAATTGCACCTACTGGCATATTGTTTCTTGTAACTTCTACACCATTCACATAAAGTACGAAGCCATCATCTCTTCTGATTCCGAATTCTAAATCTGTAGTTAAGGCATTGATATCACTAATTGTAATATCTTTACTGAAATAAGTAGTTGTATACTTACTTGAAGAACTTGGGCCAAATGAAACCGTAGTTTTACAAGGATCTCCATAACCAAACGGCGCCATGTTAGCTGTCCAAGCCGAGTTGTCAAATGAATTGTTTCTCCATGTCGTTCCTTGATCTGAACCATTGTCTAAGAATTTCCATGACGAACCTTTTTCAATCAATACCGTTGGAGGAACCGTAGTTGATTTTTCATAATTTAATTTCCTCTCGTTTTTAGAAAAACCTAAAAGAGAAATTACTAGTGTACTTAAAAGTAAACCTTTTTTCATTTTGTGTTGTTTTTTAAATTGTTCGACGCAAAACTAGTACTGCTATGTAATGAAATTTAATGCTTGAAGTTATAATATGTTTATAAAAAAGTTACTTGTTTTAAGGTAATGTTATCTGTTGTGTTTATTGTCTGAAAGCGATTTGATGAAAGCAATGATGTCATTTTTTTCTTGGGTAGTTAAATTTAATTTATCGCTTCCTAAAGTTTGATTTTTAGTTGAAACTCCCATTCCTTCACCGCCGCCTTGGTTGTAAAATTCTATAACTTCGTCTAAAGTAGTATACGCACCGTTGTGAAAATAAGGAGCCGTTTCATTAGCGTTTCGAATCGTTCCGGTTTTAAATGATTTTTCATAAATCCACGATTTCTCATATAAAACACCATTAGTATATCTTCCTTCATCTTCATCTAATTCTTTTGAATTTGGTTTCGAAAAAACACCCAGAATTTCACTTTCATTTTCTGTGTATAAAGGAGGAACTAAACCACTAAAAGTTGGTGAAAAATGACAGGTCGCACAATTAGCTTTTCCGGTAAATAAGTTGAATCCTTTAATTACTGAATCATCAATATTTAAAATTTCGCCACGCACATATTGATCAAATTTACTATTGAATGATTGTAAGGATAATACATAAGAAGCTAATGCTTTTGTGAAATCTTCTCGTGTGATGTTTTTCTTTTTAAAGATATTTTTGAATTTCGCGCTATATGTTTGATTTGAATTCAGTTTGTTAAGAATTTCGGCATAGGTAGTATTAAATTCTAACTTGTTAAAAATTACGTGTTCCACTTGTTGTTCTAAAGAATACGCTCTTAAATCGTAAAAATATCTATCCGAATACACACTGTTTAAAAGGGTAGGCGAGTTTCTAAAAACGGTAATTCCATTTTTGTTACTCATTGATTTGGGCAATCCATCTGCGAAACCTTTTTCTGGTTGGTGACAAGTGGCGCAATTCATGTTGTTATCATGACTCAACATCGAATCGAAAAATAAAGATTTACCTAAACTTCTCAATTCATCTGAATCTTCTTCTTTTTTTAAATTGGTAAATTGGTAAGGATTCAAAAATTTGCTATCAAATAATGATGTGCTATTTGGATTCCAAGATGTGGTGAATTTTAATGTTTGTGCTTTTTGAAAAGGTAATAAATCGGCATAAATTGGATCTAAATGATTTTTAACCAAAGCTAATCGGTCTAAGTTTTCGAAATCTGACGCTTTTATAAAAGTAATTGTGTTTTCTATTTTATCTAAGATTGAATTTCTATTTTTTTCTGGCATTAAATCCGAATGATTTTCAATATAATTTTTAATTCCGATTAATGAATAACAAGCGTCATCAATTGCATTTACTGATCCTGGCGTGTCAAATCCAGTGATTCCTAAGGTAAAAATTCGAACCAATTGAATTCGAATTGCTAAAATTGCGTCCTCTACATGTAAAGGTTGCAGACTAACTTTTCTATAAATAATTTCGTAATTGTTACTTAATCTAATAGCAAGGTTAGCAATATCGTTTTTAATTTCTTCGTTTTCATCGGAAAAAATCAACTCGTCTAAAACTTGTAAACCTTCTGGATTAGTTAAAATTGGTCTAGAATTTTCTTTTTCAATATGTAATAATGGTGCGCCATTAATTTTGGATGAAACAAATTCTGGAAATTGAAAAGCCAATTGAAATTCTACTTTTTTATACGCTTTTCTGCAATTTAAAAAGGTTTCTCGTAAAGAATCGATGGTTATTTTATTTTCTCTAAATGCTTTCGAATTAAATTCTAAAACCTCAATTTCATTTTTTAACTCTAAAGCAAAATTGTTTTCTAATGTTGAGGTTTCATTTTGAAATTTGGTTTTAAAACTCGCCAATAACAAAACGCTACATAAAAAGAGAAGTAATTTAATTTTTTTTGATTTCATTGTTGTGTAATATTTATGGCAATATTACACCGCAAGAAGAATTTGGGTGTTATTTCAGTATTAAGAAATAGTTACAATTGTTGAGTTTTAGTATGAAATAATATTTTCGTTTCTTGAGTCGTTTTCAATAACCCCATCACGTAAACGAATAATTCTGTGGGCATGATCGGCGATATCTTCTTCGTGCGTTACTAAAATCACAGTATTTCCATTAGCATGAATTTCACCAAAAAGCTTCATAATTTCCACGGAAGTTTTACTGTCTAAGTTACCTGTTGGCTCATCGGCTAAAATGATAGAAGGTTTATTAACTAACGCTCTTCCGACTGCCACACGCTGACGCTGACCTCCAGAAAGTTGATTCGGTTTGTGGTCCATTCTGTCTGCTAAACCAACTTGTGTTAATACTTCTGTGGCACGCTCCGTTCTGTCGTTTTTAGAATAACCTGCATAAACCATTGGAAGTGCTACATTATCTAAAGCAGTTGTACGTGGCATTAAGTTAAACGTTTGAAAAACGAAGCCAATTTCTTTATTTCTGATTTCGGCTAATTCGTCATCTGGCATTTCACTAACTTGTTTGCCATTCAAAATATAGCTTCCAGCAGTTGGTGTGTCTAAACAACCTAAAATATTCATTAAAGTTGACTTACCAGAACCAGATGGTCCCATAAGTGCTACATATTCGCCTTTGTTTATCAGTAAATCGATACCTTTTAATACATGTACTGTTTCGCTACCTAATTGAAAATCACGAGTTATGGCTTTAATGTCTATTATTGGTTTGCTCATTTTTACAAATGTTTTTAGAAATGATACCAATAAGTAGTTAGAAATGAATTTTTGTTACAATTAGAATCTAATTTTTTCAAATATCTTAGAACTCCAATTTTTTGAAGGATTGATAATAAAATGTTCTTTTTCTTGTTCGGCTCTAAAAAATACAATTCCCCATTGGAAAGTATCAATAGTAACTTTTACTTTTGGATGTTTTTTTATGATTTCCCAAGCTTCTTCCATATCGGCCGACCAATGAATATCGTCAAAAATCCAAACAGAATCATTAGTTATACTTGGTAATAACAATTCGAAATATTCTAAAGTTGCTTTTTGAGAATGGTTCCCGTCGAAGTAAATAAGCTCGAAGTTGGAAGACTGAAGTTGGAAGTTTTTTAAATATGATGAAAATTCAGTATTTATGAATTCAATATTATTTAAGTTTTGTAATTGACATTGACTTTTTGCAATAGTCATTGTATTCTGACAACCTTCTAAACTTGTAATTTTCGATAAAGAATTTAGCTGCGCTCTGTTCGTCTTCGCCTCGAGTCCCAACGAAAGGGCAGAAGTTGCCAAACCTAAAGAAGTTCCAATTTCTAAGATTTTTTCAGGTTGAAAATAGCGCGCCATTCTAAAAAGTAACTCGGCATTTTTTGGAGAAATTCCAGCGTTTTTGGCAATCGCAGCAATTTCTCTAGTATTCGATTTAAAAACTCGAGAACCCGCTCCAAAATCAGTTACTTCAATGGTATTTTTGTTTGCTAAAAGTGAGTTTCTGTAGTGTCTTAAAGTTTCGTATTCAGGGAATTTCGTTTTATCGTAAAAACATTTCGTAATCAAATCAAACACAAATGGCGAATGTACTCCGTGTTCATTTTTGGAGTTTATTAGAAATTTTAGATATGACTTAATTATATGAAACATTTTATAAATAATATTGTAAACTGTAATCTGCGACTGCGACTGTAAACTGAAACCGCGACTAATTACTCAATCTTCGAACTCAATTCAAACCAACGTTCTTCTTTTTCTTCTAAAGCTACAATCACTTTTTGCAGTTCGTTGGCTTTGGCTTCAATTTGCTTCGCCTGTTCGCTTTCGCTCGAGTTATCATCAGCAACTTTTCCATCTGCAAATTCTTGTTCAATTTGTTTCTTTTGGTATTCTAAATCTTTAATGTCTTTTTCAATTTTATTGAATTCTTTTTGCTCATTAAAGTTTAATCCGGCTTTGGCTGGTTGGTTTTGTTTCCAGCTATTTTTTTCTGTACTAACGCTGTTTAAAACTTTTGGTTCTACCGAATCTTCATACGTTCTAAAATCTGAATAATTTCCCGGAAAATCTTCAATTTCGCCTTCGCCTCTAAACACAAATAAGTGATCTACAATTT
>CAMLRV010000138.1 GCA_946482495.1 uncultured Flavobacteriia bacterium | reverse complement strand
GCTGATAAATCGACAATGGCTCATGGTTTAGAAGCTCGAGTACCGTTTTTAGATAAAGAATTTTTAGAATTAGCTATCAAAATTAAACCAGAAGAAAAACAGCCAAAAACGTATGATGGCGTTGAAAAATATATTTTAAGAAAAGCTTTTGATACGCCTAAGAAACCTTATTTACCAAATGAAGTTTTATGGCGTCAAAAAGAACAATTTTCTGATGGTGTAGGATATAACTGGATTGATACATTAATTGAATATTGCTCATCACAAGTAACTGACTGTGATTTTGAAAAAGCATCAGTATTATTTCCATACAACACTCCAACCACAAAAGAAGCATTCTTTTATAGAAGTATTTTCCATAAATATTATCCACAACAGAGTGCGGCTGAAACGGTTAGAAAATGGATTCCAAAATGGCAAGAAAACCAAGACCCAAGCGGTAGAGCAAATGCAGCTCACGTTAAAGCTGACGTTTTAATCGCTTCGGAAGTTGAAAAAGTATAAAAATAAAAAGTAGTGTTTAGTTGTTTGAAGAGAGTATCGAGATTTTTTCTTGATGCTCTTTTTGTTTTTACGAAGATTTTGGTGCTTTTTTTTGAATTCAATTGCTTTTAATGATGCGTATATCTGCGATTTAAGACATTTTTCAAATTTCTTATTTTTTCGAACTTCTAAAAATGACCTAAAATTCAATTTAAAGTGTTTTTTAATCGATTTAAGGCACTTTTTCGAAATTAACAAATGTTGATAACTTAAAGGTTTGTAGCATGGTTTTACTTCCTTTTTTTTCACTAAATGGTTATATTTGTTTTTATTAAGATAGTTTTTTAGAACAAATATTATGAGTGAAGAAAATAAAAAAGGCAGTTATTCCGCCGATAGTATTCAGGCATTAGAAGGAATGGAGCATGTAAGAATGCGTCCATCCATGTATATTGGAGATACTGGTGTTAGAGGGTTGCATCATTTAGTTTATGAAGTTGTAGATAACTCAATTGACGAAGCTTTAGCTGGACATTGTGATACCATTCATGTGGCTATTAATGAAGATAATTCTATTTCTGTTGAAGATAATGGTCGTGGTATTCCAGTAGATATTCATAAAAAAGAAGGCGTTTCTGCGTTAGAGGTTGTAATGACTAAAATTGGAGCAGGAGGTAAGTTTGACAAAGATTCGTATAAAGTTTCTGGAGGACTTCACGGAGTTGGGGTTTCATGTGTTAACGCACTTTCTGACCACTTACGTGCAACAGTTCATAGAGAAGGAAAAATTTACGAGCAAGAATACGAAAGAGGTAAAAGTTTATATCCTGTAAAACAAATTGGTACAACTGAAAAAAGAGGAACAATAGTTACTTTCAAACCAGATGCCACAATTTTTACGCAAACTTTAGAATATTCTTACGATACTTTAGCAGCTCGTTTACGTGAATTATCTTTCTTAAATAAAGGAATTACGATCACTTTAGTTGATAAAAGAGATATTGATGATAAAGGTCAAGCTAGATTAGAAACGTTCCATTCTCAGGAAGGTTTAAAGGAATTCGTTAAGTTTTTAGATGGAAACCGTGTGCCAATTATTGGGCATGTAATTTCTATGGAAAACGAAAAAGGTGAAATTCCAGTTGAGGTTGCCTTAATTTACAACGAAAGTTATACAGAAAATATCTTCTCATACGTAAATAATATTAATACTCACGAAGGAGGAACGCATTTACAAGGTTTTCGTATGGGATTAACTCGTACGTTGAAAAAATATGCTGATGCTTCCGGTTTATTGGATAAATTGAAGTTTGAAATTTCTGGAGACGATTTCCGTGAAGGATTAACAGCAATTATTTCAGTAAAAGTAGCTGAACCTCAATTCGAAGGTCAAACAAAAACAAAATTAGGAAATAGAGAAGTAGTTTCGCCAGTTTCTCAAGCTGTGGCTGAGATGTTAGAAAACTATCTAGAAGAAAATCCTAATGATGCCAAAATTATTGTACAAAAAGTAATTTTAGCTGCCCAAGCACGTCATGCTGCTAAAAAAGCACGTGAGATGGTACAACGTAAAACCGTTATGGGCGGTGGAGGATTACCAGGTAAATTATCTGATTGTTCTGAACAAGATCCAGCAAAATGTGAAATTTTCCTTGTAGAGGGAGATTCTGCAGGTGGAACGGCAAAACAAGGTCGTGACCGATTTTTCCAAGCTATTTTACCATTAAGAGGTAAGATTTTGAATGTGGAAAAAGCCATGCAACACAAAGTTTTTGAAAACGAAGAAATTAGAAATATTTTTACTGCTTTAGGTGTAACAGTTGGTACAGAAGAAGATAGTAAAGCCTTAAACTTAACAAAATTAAGATATCATAAAGTTGTAATTATGTGTGATGCCGATGTTGATGGTTCTCACATTTCTACATTAATTTTAACGTTCTTCTTCCGTTATATGAAAGAATTAATTGAAGGTGGACACGTTTATATTGCGCAACCACCATTATACCAAGTGAAAAAAGGAAATAAAAAACAATACGCTTGGAATGATGATCAACGTGATAGAATATCTATGGAATATGGTGGGGGAGCAAGTATTCAGCGTTATAAAGGTTTAGGAGAGATGAATGCGGAGCAATTATGGGAAACTACATTAAATCCAGAATTCAGAACTTTCCGTCAAGTTACAATTGAAAATTTAGGTGAAGCAGATAGAGTTTTCTCTATGTTGATGGGTGATGAAGTACCGCCTCGTAGAGAATTTATTGAGAAAAACGCTGCTTACGCTAAAATTGACGTATAATATGAAATCAAATTTTGTACTTGTTGCTTTATTTTTTGGATTTGTAAATTCAATACATGCACAAACAGCTACACAATTAGAACAAATAGGGTATCTCTTAGGAGATGCCCTTTTGTATTCTAAACAATATTTAATTCCTGCAACAGATGGTGCGGTTTATCAAGCTTCTTCAGCATGGATGAATACTGCAAAAAAGAGAGAAGATTGGTCTGTAACTATAGGATTACATGGTAATACTTTTAAAGTGCCACATAACGATAGAAGTTTTATAATCAACAATTCAGATTTTAAGTTTTTCGAAATTGAAGGTGCAACTTCTGCTGAAGTTCCAACAGCTCTTGGAAATGGAGATACATTTTATTTGGTTGGTGATTTAGATGGTCAGCAAATTAGACTAAAAACTCCGAAAGGTGTAGATCAAGAATATATTACTTATCCTTATGTTGATGCTTCATTCGCTTTGCCAAGTGGAACTGAAATTATTGGACGTTTTTCGTATAAAACGGATTTAAAAAGAGGAGATTATCAAGTCTATGGTTTTGGAATCAAACATAATTTGAGTCAATATTTTCCAAAATTAGGAGAAAAGAAAATTAACATCGCTGCGATGTCTTTTTATTCAAATGAAGATATTAATTTCGACTTTTTAGATGTGAATACCGCATATGGAAATTTAGGAATTAATAACTTAAACGGAATTGTAGACACATATCATTATCAATTATCAGTTTCAAAAGAAATTAAGAGATTTGAAATTTTAGGAAGTTTTATTGTAAATACTAGTGATTTTAATTATGTTGTAACAGGAGATAAAGGTGAAATTGAAAGTGTTTTACCCGCACAATATATCATCAATCAGCTTTTAGATACGATTCAAAAAAGAAAAACAAATTACATAGGTGAAGTTGCTGTAAATTATAGCTTATATGATTTTAATTTCATTGGAACCTTTGCTTTTGGAAAATTTATGAATTTCAATGCTGGTGTTTCATATAAAATAAATTAATCGACTTTATAAAACTAAAAAAAGCCCCAAATTTGGGACTTTTTTTATATCTATTGCTTTAAGATTAAAAGTTTGGAGATAATTCATATTTTTTATAGAATGTATCTAAAACTTCAACAACCTCATCTTCGTTATCTACAATTTTAAATAAATTTAAATCTTCAGGTGAAGCATTTTTAAATTTATCAATAATTACTTCTTTTACCCAGTCAATTAATCCGGTCCAGAATTCTGTTCCTACTAAAATAATAGGGAATTTTGCAATTTTTTTAGTTTGGATAAGCGTAATCGCTTCAAACATTTCGTCTAATGTTCCAAAACCACCTGGCATTACTACGAATCCTTGAGAATATTTTACAAACATTACTTTTCTCACAAAGAAGTAATCGAAGTTTAAGTTTTTATCTCTATCAATATATGGATTGAAATGTTGTTCGAAAGGTAATTCAATGTTTAATCCTACTGAAGTTCCACCACCAGAATGAGCTCCTTTGTTTCCGGCTTCCATGATACCAGGACCACCGCCTGTAATAACTCCATATCCTGCTTTTGAGATTTTATAAGCAATTTTTTCCGCTAATAAATAATATTTGTCTTCAGGTTTAGTTCTTGCTGAACCAAAAATAGATACACAAGGTCCAATTCGACCCATCGTTTCATACCCATTTACGAATTCCGACATAATTTTAAAAATTGCCCAAGAATCGTTTGCTCTAATTTCGTTCCAAGTTTTTTGTTTTAACTTATCTTGGATTCTTTCATCATCATTTTGGTATTGATCTGCTGCCATACTATTTTTAATAATAAGTTTAAAATTAATTTAATTAGCAGTGTTGTTGTGGAAGTAGTTGGGTGCTAAGATAATTCTTTTTTCAAAAACTGAGCCGTATAACTTTTTTTATTTTTTACAATTTCTTCTGGCGTACCACTACATAATACTTCTCCGCCGCCTTTTCCGCCTTCTAAGCCAATATCAATAATATAATCAGCCAATTTTATTACGTCTAAATTGTGTTCAATAATTAAAACGGTATTTCCTTTATCTACTAATTTATTAATTACATCCATTAAAATACGAATGTCTTCAAAATGTAAACCAGTAGTAGGTTCGTCTAAAATATAAAAAGTATTTCCGGTGTCTTTTTTAGATAGTTCACCAGCTAATTTAATACGTTGTGCTTCACCACCAGAAAGAGTTGTACTTTGTTGTCCTAATGTAATATAACCTAATCCAACATCTTGAATGGTTTTTACTTTTCGATAGATTTTTGGAATGTTTTCAAAGAAATCAACCGCTTCATCAACGGTCATGTTCAATACATCAGAAATTGATTTTCCTTTATAGCGAATTTCCAAAGTTTCTCTATTAAAACGTTTTCCTAAACACGTTTCACATTCTACATACACATCAGGTAAAAAGCTCATTTCAATGGTTCTCACTCCAGAGCCTTCACAAGTTTCACAACGTCCACCTTTTACATTAAAACTAAAACGTCCAGGTTTATAGCCACGAATCATTGCTTCAGATGTCATTGTAAATAAACTTCTAATTTCTGAAAACACATCAGTATATGTAGCAGGATTACTTCTTGGAGTTCTTCCAATCGGACTTTGGTCGATGTCTATTACTTTATCTAAATGTTCTAAACCTTCAATTTTTTTATAAGGTTGTGGTTTTTTTACAGCATTATAGAAATGTGCATTTAAAATAGGGTAGAGCGTTTCATTAATCAATGTCGATTTTCCACTTCCAGAAACTCCAGAAACACAAATCATTTTGCCTAACGGAATTTCAATTGAAACATTCTTCAAGTTATTTCCTGTTGCGCCCGATAGTTTCAAGAATTTTCCGTTTCCTTTTCTACGTTTTTTTGGAACTTCAATTTCCATTTTACCATTCAAATATTGTGCAGTAATGGTTTTTTCTTTTAATAATTCGGCAGGAGTTCCTTCGCTAATAATTTGTCCGCCGTGTTTACCAGCTTTCGGACCGATGTCAATTACGTGATCTGCGCGAACAATCATATCTTTATCGTGCTCCACTACTAAAACCGAATTTCCAATATCGCGTAAGCTTTCTAACGATTTGATTAATCTTTCGTTATCACGTTGATGTAAACCAATACTTGGCTCATCTAAAATATACAAAACTCCAACTAATTGAGAACCAATTTGTGTGGCCAAACGAATACGCTGTGCTTCACCACCAGAAAGTGTTTTAGAACTTCTATTCAAGCATAAATAATCTAAACCAACATCCAATAAGAAACTGATTCGCGCATTAATTTCTTTTAAAATTTCATGTGATATTGCTTCTTGTTTTTCCGATAAATGTTTCGGTAATTCAGCAAACCAAGTCGCTAATTCCACAATATCCATGTGAACTAAATCGCCAATACTTTTTCCGTTGATTTTAAAATATAAAACTTCTTTACGTAAACGCGTTCCTTCACATTCAGAACATTCGTTTTCGTCCATAAATTCTTTTGCCCAACGTTTGATACTTGCTGACTCCGATTGGTCATATTGGTTTTTAATG
>CAMLRV010000137.1 GCA_946482495.1 uncultured Flavobacteriia bacterium | reverse complement strand
AAATCTTTACCGTTAAATTTTCCATCCCATCCTATTCCAGCTGGGGAAATTTGTTTAATAAATTTACCATATCTATCAAAAATAGAAATCAGACTACCTGGTTGTTGCGCTAAATTCGAAATATTCCAAGTATCGTGAATTCCATCTCCATTAGGAGTAAAATAATTAGGATAATTTACGATATAAATTGGTCCTACTCTCGTTGGAGCACAATCTCCTAATGTGTCATAAATATTCACAAAATATTCTCCAGGTTCTAAATTCGTAAATGTATTACTCGGTTGGAAAGTTGATGTAGTTCCATCAGGATATTCTAACTGATATAAATAATTTCCTAAACCATTTGTTATATTTATAGTAATAAAAGTATTGTTGGTGTCAAACTCAGAACTTACCGTAAAGTTAGCCACTGCTGGACTCGAAGCTACAACCTCAACAGTAGTATTATTATAGTTACAATTTGGTCCAACATCTGGCGTAAGTTTAATAAACTCTACATCATAAATTCCAGCTTGAGAAGCAGTATAACTTGGACCAGTACCCATTAAAGTTCCATTTAAATACCAGTTTACTGTAAATTGAGCTGGACTTAATCCAGTATGAATAGTATACGTATTGATGGCTACATTTGTAATAGGGTCCACACAAATAATTCCGCCTTGTAAGGTAATATTTAATAGTGGGTAAACTGTAAAAGTGAATGGTTGCTCATCATTACAATTGGCATTATTAGTTGCAGAAGCGTAAACGTAATATGTATACGTTTGTGGTGTAGCAGGTGGATTCCCAGGAGTACCTGTATTGTTTATAATACTTAAATTAGTTATTGGACCTACACCATTAGGCTGAGAAAAATAACCAATATTATATGGAACTGTTGGTAATGTTGGCAACACATAAGTACCACATTCTTCTGTATCGAAAACTAATCCTAAAGTACTTAAGTTTGGGGTTTCAGAAACAATTACATCAAAACTATCCGTAGAAATACAAATATCTCTATCTCCATTTTGAGCTACTACCCAAATAGTTGTTGTTGTATTTGGCGTATTGAAAACTGTTCCATTTGGTACCGGAGTTGTTCCTGCTTGATCATAATAATACCCAATCGTATAATTAATAGGTGATGGTGCCACATGTGTTAAGGCTGGCAACGTATAATTTTGACTTTCACAAACATTCACATTAGTATAATCTGGCAAATCATTTCCAATATAGGTAATAGTAAAAGGAATATCTGCGGCACAACCAGAACTTGCATCAAAACTATAAATATAGAATGTATGTGAAAAGTTAAATATCTGAGTCGGAGATACTACTGTCCCTGTTCCGTTTGGTCCATTTGGTTCCGTATAAATTTGACCTAAAGTTGGTTGCGGAATACTATATGTATTACAAGTAGTATAAGAGTTTTTAGGATCAACTGGAGGCAACGGAATTATACTAATTGTAAAAGGATCTTCATTTACACAAATTGACTGCGTACTATCTGGATTATTATGAATTTGTTCATTATAAACATAATATGTTCCTGGATTAATATGTATTCCTGTCAAATCAATTAAATTTCCAGCAAACAGTTGTTGTTGCCCTGGAGTTGAAGGCCCACCTGCTAAAGTATAATATGTTCCATTTGTTAAAACTGGTAAAACAAATTGTCCACAATGAGAGCCATCTGGAATGGCGTCTACTAAAGGTAGCGGATGAATTACAATATTATAATTCAAATTATCGGTACAATTTGGTAGAACAGTTGTATTGGTATAATAGTAAACTACTTGAGAATTGGTAATTGGAATATTTGGATCAATTTGTGTTCCACCTCCCATTGGTTGTGTATAATACCCCCCAAAAGTAATAGCAGGTAAAGTATAACTTGCACATCCAAAAACAGTTGTGAAAAGGGAAGTATCTACAATATTTACTTGAAATGGATTTTCAACAATACAAAATCCAGTATTACCATATGCATCTGTAAAAGAACTAGCATTATACACATATATTATTTGAGAAGTTGTAACGCTATCTCCGGCATTTAATAGTGCACCTCCACCACCTGAAGCAGTATAATAATTTCCATTTGTTAATGCAGGTAATGTGTACGAATTACAAAAGGTAACATCAGAAGGATCGTCTGCTAATGGTACTGGATGAATATTAATATCAAATTGTTGATCTGTACAAAACACATTATTCACTTCAGCATAATAAAATATCGTTTGAACAATACTTGATGACGTAGTATTAGTAAACTCGGTTCCCACAGGAATTAAAGTTCCTGAACCCGTTGGTCCGCCCGCAGCTGTATAAAAAGCCCCAACATTTTCTGGAGGTGGCGGAACTGTAAACGTACCACAATGATCTAAAACTGGAATATATTCATCAATTAATGTGATTGAAAAACTAGTTTCATTCGTACAACCATTTGCGTCTGGTCCGTTAAAAATAAAATAAGTTCCTCCAACATCAATTATATCACCAGCAGCATAAGCAGTACCTGTACCATTCGGCCCAGAAAAGTAATTTCCATTGGTTAAAGTAGGCAACGTAAAATCGTGACATTCTAACTGATTAGTTAAAGTATCAATTGGTGGTAAAGGATTTACAATAATATCAACACTGGTAACATCAAAACAAGCTGGATTTGTACTGTCTTGCATTCTTATCCAAACTGTTACTGTTGTAGTACCATTTGGAATATCAACTTGAGAAATTACCGCACCATTTCCTGCAATAGCATCTGCTTGATTTGTATAATATAAAACCGTGTAACCTAATTGACCATTTAAAACATCTGAATCCAAGTTCGATAAAAAATAAAAAGTACTTCCAGCAGTTTCACAAAGCTGTACATTCGCTGGCTGAGTAGCATTTACTGTGGCATTTATTAGTAAATCGAATTGATACACAGCATCACAAAATTGATTTGCCACGGCATTGAAAATTTTTACATATATCGTTTGACCTGATACCGTAGTAAAATTATTTGGAGTTGCTATTGGTGTATTTGAGGTTACATCTGCCATTGAAGCATAATAAACTACATCATAAATAGTATTATCAATTCCTAATTGTGCTTCGTTGTTTGCCGTTAAATCAAACGTATAACTTGCTGCACCTGTATTACAAGTTTGCAAATTAACTGGGTTAGATACCGCTAAGTCATTAAATACAATGGTATCGGTTAAAAAACAACTTCCTTTAGTCACTTCAACCATATAAGTTCCTGGACCGTTAATAGTGTAAGTTGGCGTGTTTCCTCCAACAGGATTTCCGTTTTGATACCATTGATAAGTATAAGTGTTATCTAATTGAGTATCTAAAACAGCCGTGTTTCCTGCACAAATTATTTGATCTGCTCCTAAATCTAAGGTATTTGTAAAACTTCCACCTGAAATAAAAACTGACGAATCAAAACTAGAATTTCCATAATCGCCAATAACTAGTCTAATTTTATATGATCTATTTGGAATTACTGCTGATGAGGCATTCATCACCTTAGTTTGTCCTCTCATGTTTAATGTTGCGGCAGGATTACCCACATTATAAATATCAAAAAAACCAGGATTGGCTGACAAACAAGTATTGTTTGGACTTGACGGATCGTTATAAATACTATTTCTAATATTTGTTACTGTTACTGGAGTATTTGTCCCTGGAATTAAAGCAATATTAGTAGAAACATTTGTTACTAAATCTGTTAATACGAAAGCAAAAACGTCACTGAACTCACATTGATAATATCCATATTCGTTGGATGCAAATAAGAAATCAAAACTAAAACTATTTGATATTGGCACAAAATCAAACTCTAAATATTCCACATCCACAATCGGACTAGTTCCTCCATTAGCATTACTTAACGTTTGTAAATACGCATCTCCTGCCGTATTAACGGAACTACTTAAATTTGTTCCTGTATAAATTCCTTGAGTTTGAGTAGCAATTCCATTTCTAATGATTACTCCCTCATTAATAGGAAATGCAGAACCATTTCTGTTAAAATAAGCCACTGCTTGATTGGAAGAAATAGAAATATTTGTAACCGTTACACACGAATTCCCTAATAATAAATTCACTAAATCTGCTGGAGAATTTGTGGTATTATCTACGGTTATCGATTGAGAAAATGTAACTGTCGAAAACAACAGTAAATAGAATACAATTTTTTTCATAATTATACTTAGGGGTTAAGCACACATTTTTTATAAATCTAATAAAATTCTATTATAGATAACAATGATTCGTAAAAAAATAAATTTTTATTACGAATCATTTTAAATATTGTGCTTTATTTCTTACTTAATCATTCAATTTTAGAACTGCCATAAATGCTTCTTGTGGAATTTCAACATTTCCTACTTGACGCATACGTTTTTTACCTTTTTTCTGTTTTTCAAGTAATTTACGTTTACGAGAAATATCTCCTCCATAACATTTTGCAGTTACGTCTTTTCGAAGTGCTTTAATGGTTTCACGCGCAATAATTTTAGCTCCAATTGAAGCTTGAATTGGAATTTCAAATTGCTGACGTGGAATTAACTCACGTAATTTTTCACACATTTTCTTACCAATATTATATGCATTATCCGCATGAATTAATGCCGAAAGTGCATCTAATTGATTGGCGTTTAATAAAATGTCCATTTTTACTAATTTCGATTCTCTCATTCCAATTGGATGATAATCAAAAGAAGCATAACCCTTAGAAACTGTTTTTAATCTGTCGTAAAAATCAAATACAATTTCCGCTAAAGGCATATCGAAATTTAATTCTACACGCTCGGTAGTTAAATATGTTTGATTGGTTATTAACCCACGTTTTTCAATACACAAACTCATTACGTTTCCTACGAAATCTGCTTTTGTAATGATAGTCGCTTTAATAAATGGTTCTTCCACACGATCTAATTTAGTTGCGTCTGGTAAATCACTTGGATTGTTAACAATAATTGGGGTATCTGGTTCTTTTTTAGTGTAAGCCAAATACGAAACGTTAGGAACCGTTGTAATAACCGTCATATCAAACTCACGCTCTAAACGTTCTTGGATAATTTCCATGTGTAACATTCCTAAGAATCCACAACGGAAACCAAAACCTAAAGCAGCTGAACTTTCTGGAGCAAAAACTAACGACGCATCGTTTAATTGTAATTTTTCCATTGAAGCACGTAAATCTTCGTAATCTTCTGTATCAACAGGATAAATTCCAGCAAATACCATTGGCTTTACGTCTTCAAAACCTGTAATCATATTGGTAGTTGGCTGAACGGCATCTGTAATGGTATCCCCAACTTTTACTTCTTTCGCTTCTTTAATTCCAGAAATTAAATATCCAACATCACCAGTTGAAACGACATTTTTAGGAACTTGATTTAATTTCAACGTTCCAATTTCATCTGCATAATATTCTTTTCCAGTGGCCATGAATTTAATTTTCTGACCTTTTTTGATTTCCCCATTTACCACACGATAAATAACTTCAATTCCTCTAAACGGATTGTAGTGTGAATCGAAAATTAAGGCCTGTAATGGTTCATCTTTATTTCCCTTTGGTGCTGGAATTTTTTCGATAATCGCTGCTAAAATATTTTCTACACCAAAACCTGTTTTACCAGATGCGTGAATAATATCTTCTAAATCGCAACCTAATAAATCGATAATATCATCTGAAACTTCTTCCGGATTGGCTGATGGTAAATCAACTTTATTTAAAACCGGAATAATTTCTAAATCGTTATCTAAAGCTAAATATAAATTTGAAATGGTTTGCGCTTGGATACTTTGCGCCGCATCTACAATTAACAACGCGCCTTCACAAGCGGCAATAGAACGAGAAACCTCATACGAGAAATCCACGTGACCTGGAGTATCAATAAGGTTTAAGATATAATCTTCTCCTTTATATTTATATTCCATTTGAATGGCGTGACTTTTAATGGTAATTCCACGCTCACGCTCCAAGTCCATATTATCTAATAACTGCGCTTTTTCTTCTCTAGCCGTTACCGTTTGTGTAGCGCCTAAAAGTCTATCCGCTAAGGTACTTTTCCCGTGGTCAATATGTGCAATAATGCAAAAATTTCTAATGTGCTTCATTTCTTCTTTGTATCAATTTTTTGTCTTGTCTGTTTTGGGCGTTTCCCTTCGGGTCGGGCTTTTCGCTCTATCTTTTATTCCATTTCATTCCATAAAAGGATGCCGCTTCACTCCCTAACGCAATACCGAAAAAACAAGACAATTAATCTGCAAATATACGCTAAATTCTATACGTTCAAAGCGTATAGTAAGTAAACTAATTGCTTATGTTTTAAGTCTTTCCTATTTCTTCTTTTATCATTTCGTTTAAAAAACGTAAT
>CAMLRV010000136.1 GCA_946482495.1 uncultured Flavobacteriia bacterium | reverse complement strand
TCTTGATTGCAATCATTGTCAATCATTGGAAAATTGACAACATGTCTACCATGTAAATTGAAATTGTTTTTTTCTTTGTTTTTTGTCTTGTTTTCAGCTTTATTTTCTTGAGATTCTTGTCCAAAGGATAAAGTTGAACTCAAAGTAAAAATAAGTACTAAGATATATTGGTACATTTTAATGAATCTGTATTTTTTGAAGTTTAATAAGAGAAATTGTAAGTGATTGTACCAACTTGTCTTTCAGCAGCAGTTTCGCTAGCTGACCATTTTGTTTGTTTGGCGTATTTTTTTGCTAAATTAATTAAGCAAGCGTCTGCAGTTGAACCTTTGCCGTTTACAGCAGCAATAACATTTCCAGAACGGTCAACTGTAACTTCAATAGTAACACGTCCTGCTTGATTACAATCATTATCAATTTGTGGTTGGGATACGAAGCGTCTTCCAGCTAAAGTATAATTAGTTCCTTTTCCATTACCACTACCATTACCACCGCCAGATCCAGAACCGCTTCCTGGGCCAGTTCCAGTTCCATTTCCAGTTCCGTTTCCACCCCCAGTTCCGCCTCCTGAACCGCCACTTCCATAATAACCATTAGAGTTTACGTTTCCGTTTGCTGAACCTTGATTTCCGCTAGTATTACTGTTGCCATCTCCACCTCTGTTTTTGCCTTTAATCATGTTTGATAGGGCACTATTTGTTTTTTTAACTGGTGTTTTTGGAGATTCTACTGGTTTGGTTTCTGTAGGTTTTTTATCTTTTGTTTTGTGTTGCACTTTTGGAGGAGTTGCTACATCTGCACCCACATTATCTTGGGTTAAAATTTCTTCTGGAGTAGATTCCACTGGTTCAGCGGCAACATCTTTCATGTTAACTTCTAACGTTTCATTTAAATAATCATCGCCTTTTCCAAAATCTGTATTCCCATAATTTAATTCCACGCCACCGCCACCGCCACCTTGAGCGATTAACATTTCGGTTTTACCATAGGGTGGCCAAAATCGTAAAAAGAATAATAAAATTAAAATACTGGCAAATGAGTATAAGGTGATTATCAGTGATTTTCTTGAATCAGTTAAATTTTGTTTTTTGAGATATCTAACAAGAAGCCATAAACCAACAGCTAATATTGCAAATATTAGCAAAAGGACTGTACCGTGGTCATTTATGAATTTTAATAATTTTAAAATGCTTTTCATTAGTTTAATGTATGATGTAATAACGAATAAATGTAATAAAAATTGTTGAAACAAAAAAAACTACGTCAAAAATTGTTCCAACGTAGTTTTTTTAAAGAAATATTATTGTTTGTTTACACCAATTGTTTCAATGCAATTTCATAAGCTCTTGCACTTATATTAGTTTTGCTTGAATTAACATCAAATGTTTTTTGAATGGCTTTTCCGATGATTTCTGATGCATCATTAAAAATGGCTTCGTCTGTCATTTGTACTTTTTTCTCCATGAAGTAAGCAAAAACTCTCGCCATACCACAGTTAGAAATGAAATCTGGAATTAAACTTACTTTATTATCAGTTTCTTCCATAATTGGACCGTAGAAAATTTCTTTGTCTGCAAAAGGAACATTTGCACCACAAGAAATAACTTCTAAACCGGCTGCAATCATGTTTTCTACATTATCCTTAGAAACAATTCTAGATGCAGCACATGGAGCAAAAATTTGCGCACCCACTTTCCAAATTTTCTCATTAATTTCAGCAAATGGAATCATTTGATCTGAAACTAATTTGTTTCCATCTTTATTTCTGAATAGTTCAGTAATTTCTTCAAACGTAAATCCGTTTTCATTAATTACACCACCATCTCTATCTATAATTCCTACGACTTTCGCACCCATTTTTGCTAAATAAAATGCTGCAGCCGAACCTACATTTCCAAATCCTTGTACGATTGCTTTTTTGCCAACCACACTTCCGCCATAAATTCCGTAGAAATGTTTTACCGCTTCCGCAACTCCGTAACCTGTAATCATATCGGCAACTGTGTATTTTTTAGATAAATCTGGAGTAAATTCTCCGTTTTCAATCACTTTAATTACACCTTGACGTAATTGTCCAATTCTGTTAATTTTATCTGCTTCCGTTGGTTTGAAGTGTCCGTTAAAAACACCTTCTTGTGGATGCCAAACACCACATTCTTCAGTCATCGGAATTACTTCATGAATTTCATCCACATTTAAATCACCACCTGTTCCATAATAATTTTTTAATAATGGAGAAACAGCTTTGTACCAACGCTCTAAAACACCTTTTTTGCGAGGATCTGCTGGGTCAAAATTAATTCCAGATTTTGCTCCACCAATTGCTGGTCCAGAAACTGAAAACTTTACTTCCATAGTTTTCGCTAAAGAAAGTACTTCGTTTTGGTCTAAACCAATTCTCATACGCGTTCCACCACCAGCGGCACCACCACGTAATGAGTTAATTACTGTCCAACCTTCTGCATCCGTTTCTGGATCTTTCCAATTGAATACAATTTCAGGTTCTTTATTTTCGAATTTGTGTAGTAAATCTTTCATAATTCAATCATTAATTTTGATATGCAAATTTAACTTTTTCAAACGATGAAAAAAGAAATTTTCTTTATTTTTTGTTATTTTGATACCAATTGGTATCTTTGCATATGCGCTCATCAGAAATAACAAAAGCAAAAGTGCTTAAAGAAGCAACAACTCTTTTCAATACAAAGGGGTATAAATCCACGTCGTTAAGTGATATTACTGACGCTACGGGTTTAACAAAGGGTGCAATTTACAGACATTTTGAGAGTAAAGAAAGCTTAGAAATTGAAGCTTTTCAGAAGATGATGCAAGCAATTTTTATGGCTTTAAATGAGAAAATTAAGGCTGAAAGTAACACTCGAGATAAGTTGTTTTGTGTGTTGGATTTATTCAAAAGTTACATCACAAATCCACTTATTAATGGTGGTTGTCCGTTGCTAAATGTTGCGGTTGAAGTGGACGATACGAACCTAGAATTAAAGCAAAAAGCACAACAAGCTTTAACTGTTTTTAGAGAATCTGTAGAACGAATCATTATTAATGGTAAAACTCATAAACAAGTTGGTGCCGTTGTGAATGAAAAATTGGTAGCTACCGTGCTGATTTCTAGCTTGGAAGGCGGGGTAATGATGAGTAAATTACAAAACTCGAATTCTGATATTGAAGTAGTGGTAAATCATTTAAAAAATTGGATTGTATCTGATATATTAATTTAAAAAAAATTTGTCAAATTTGATACCGATTGGTATCTTAAAATAAAAATAAATATGAATTTTAAGAAAATAATGCAAAAATCTATGGGTTTTTATTTCAATTTATTGTCATTTGTAAACCCAAAAAAGCTAAAAAAAGACGGATTTGAACTTTTTTGCAATCCATTTGCAAGAAAAGTAAAACCACATCAATTGGAATTTTTACAAAAAGGAATGTCTGATATTTTAAATTTGGAAGGTTATAAAATTCAAACCTATAAATGGGGTAGTGGTAACAAGAAAATTTTATTAGTTCATGGTTGGCAAAGTCATTCTTTCCGATGGAAAAATTACATTGAACATTTAGTAAAAAATGATTTTACGGTTTATGCTTTAGATGCGCCAGCTCACGGATTGTCTTCTGGAAAATCTATTCATGTGGTTTTATATGCGAAAGTGATTAATGCGTTTTTAGAAATACATTCTGAAATTACTTCTATTGTTAGTCATTCTATTGGTGGATTTGCTACGACTTATTTCCTAGATCAATATAAAGAACATACTATTGAAAAAGTAGTAATTATGGGTGCGCCAGGAGAAGCATCAGATTTTTTCGATTTTTATAAAGAAACTTTAGGTTTAACAACAAAATCGTTAAACTTAATTATTGATGAATTTTATACACAATTAGGAAAATTGCCAAGTTATTTTTCGAGCGCTAAATTGGCGGAAAGTATTTTGGTTCCGGCATTGATTGTGCATGATAAAAATGATATGGCAACGAATTATCAGTATTCTATTCGATTAAATAAACATTGGAAAAATAGCGAATTAATTTTAACCGAAGGTTTGGGTCACGATTTAAAAAGTAAAGAATTAGTGAAACAAGTCACAGAATTTGTTAAATATTAAAAATTACACCCGAACTATGATCGTGTTTGGCACCAGTTACGCTTGCTAAAACATTAATTTCATTGCGTAATTTCAAAACGCCTAATAAAGCAAAAATTAAAGCTTCTTTGAATTTTATTGTTTTTTCGTCAGGAATGATGATTTCAATAGTTGGTAAATGAACTTTCATTCTTGCAATTAGAAAATCATTATATACACCCCCACCAGAAACTAATAATTTACCTGATTTCGATTGTAATACTTTTCCAATTTGAAAAGCAATATGCTCCGTAAAAGTATGCATTTTGTCTTCGGTTGAAATTGGGTAACTTTCTAGAATGGGTAAAACGGTTTCTTTTACAAATTCGAATCCTAAAGATTTTGGAAAAGATTTTTGATAGAATTCTAAATTGTTTAATTCATTATATAAATCTGAATTCAAACTTCCCGATGCAGAAATTTTCCCTGCATCATCATATTCTAATCCGAAAGTATTCGCATAAAAATTCAAAACTGTATTTACTGGAGAAATATCAAAGGCAATTCGTTGGTTGTTTTCTTCAAAAGAAATATTTGAAAAGCCACCTAAATTCAAACAGAAATCAAAATCAGAAAATAAAATTCGATCCCCAATTGGTACTAAAGGCGCGCCTTGACCACCTAAATTTACATCTTGAACTCGAAAATCACACACCACTTTTTGTTTGACAATTTTGGCAATTTCAGGTAAATTTCCAATTTGAAGCGTGAAGCCATTTTGAGGTTGATGTAAAATCGTATGTCCGTGCGAACAAACCGCATCTAAATTTGAAAGGTTATTTTTTGAAATAAATTCAGAAATAATGTTTCCTAATAAATTAGTGTATTCTAGGTTTAAATCAGAAAGTTCGGCTTCATTAAAATTAATTCCGTTTTTTAATTTTGAAATAATATCTGTTGAATAAGAAATCGTATCACACTCATAAATTTCATACGACCAGTTGTTAGTATTGATTTCAAATTTAATATGTGCCAAATCCACTCCATCTAAAGAAGTGCCTGACATTACTCCGATAACATTATAGTTCTGATTTAACATGGGTTAAAAATACAATTTCTTATTGAAAATTTAATATAAAATAACTACATTTGGACGAAATTTTTTAAGATATATTCAAAATTAACCTATAGTAAAATAATGGATTTTAAATTAAACGAAGAACAATTAATGATTCAACAAGCGGCAAGAGATTTCGCTGTAACAGAATTATTACCAGGTGTTATTGAAAGAGATGAGCATTCTATTTTTCCTACTGAACAAGTAAAGAAAATGGGAGAACTAGGATTTTTAGGAATGATGGTTGATCCAAAATATGGTGGTGCTGGATTAGATAGTATTTCTTATGTATTAGCTATGGAAGAAATTGCAAAAGTAGATGCTTCTGCTGCTGTAATTATGTCGGTTAATAATTCATTAGTTTGTGCTGGTTTAGAAAAATATGGTTCTGAAGAACAAAAAGTAAAATATTTAACACCACTTGCAAAAGGTGAAGTTATTGGAGCTTTCTGTTTATCTGAGCCAGAAGCTGGTTCTGATGCAACATCTCAGAGAACAACAGCAATTGATATGGGAGATCATTATTTAGTAAATGGAACTAAAAACTGGATTACTAATGGTGGAACAGCTTCTACATATTTAGTAATTGCTCAAACGGATGCTTCAAAAGGTCACAAAGGTATTAATGTTCTTATTGTTGAAAAAGGAATGCCAGGTTTTGAAGTTGGTCCTAAAGAAAAGAAAATGGGGATTAGAGGTTCTGATACACATACTTTATTGTTTAATGATGTAAAAGTTCCTAAAGAAAATAGAATTGGTGCCGATGGTTTTGGATTTGCTTTTGCGATGTCAACTTTAAATGGTGGACGTATCGGAATTGCTTCTCAAGCTTTAGGTATTGCGCAAGGTTCTTATGAATTAGCGTTAAAATATGCTCAAGAGCGTGTAGCATTTGGAAAACCAATTTTCAATCACCAAGCTATTGCTTTCAAATTAGCAGACATGCATGTGAAAACTACAGCTGCAAGATTGTTAATTCACAAAGCGGCTTCTGAAAAAGATAATGGAGAAGATATTGCACATTCTGGTGCAATGGCAAAATTATATGCTTCTGAAATTGCTTTAGAAGTGGCTAATGATGCGGTTCAAATTCATGGAGGAAATGGTTATGTTTCAGAATACCATGTAGAAAGAATGATGCGTGATTCTAAAATTACTCAAATTTATGAAGGAACATCAGAAATCC
>CAMLRV010000135.1 GCA_946482495.1 uncultured Flavobacteriia bacterium | reverse complement strand
TTAAAGCAACTAAACATATTATTATTTTTTTCATGAATGACGTTTCTTTATTTAGAAATTAAATCTAATCTTTTTTGGTAGGTTTGTTTCATTTTAGCATCTGATAATCCTTCGGCACAAATGATAAATTGTTTACAAAATCCTTTTTCTAATTCTTTATTTTCGATCACATAATCGATACCCATTTCTAGAAAATCTTTGGCTTTTTTAAAGTTTTTCAAATTATTATTCCCTTTTCCAGCATAATAATACAAGTTAGCTTTCGTAGGAAATAGATCAATTAACTCTTCTGATTTTTTAGCCATTTTTTCATATTGCTTATTGAAATCGTAAATATTCAAAATCAAATCCATTGCATCTACATCGTTGATATTTGCTTTTTCAATATATTTTTGAGCTAATTCGAAATTGTCTTTATTATAAAAAAACTTCGCTAATTCTTTATTCACATCCATTCCTAAATTGTTATCAAAATAGGTTAATGTGTTATCAATTTCAGTTAATAATTGCGGGTTTTTTGTAGCAAAAATTAAGTATTCGTTTAAAACTCTTTGTTTAATTTTAAAATCAATTTTACTACTTTTCACCACTCTTTTGTATGATTCGGTTGCTTTAACTAAATCATTGGCATGGATATGAAATTTGACTAAACTCACGTGTGCCATATCGGAAGTTGGAATTTCTTTTTCCAACAACAAAGCTGTTTCAAAAGCTTTTTCTTCCTGATTTGAAGTAGAATACACGTAAATTAAATCGATATAATTTTGTTCCGCTTTTGGATTGTTTTTTATAGCCGTTACTAAATCGTTTGATTGCAATTTTGTACCACGTGACATATCTTGAAGTTGCATTTGGTACGTTTCCATGGCTTTGGTTAACGTTCCTTTGCTTTCAATATCATCAATAAGTTTTTTGGCTTTATCAAATTGTTGCGTTGTCATGTAAAGTGAAACCAAATCTTCTTTCATATTTTCGTCGAAAGTGATTAGTTTTTCCACAATTGGAATAGATTTATTGAAATCTTTAGTTTGGTAATACACATCATATAATCCGTTCCAATACCAACGTTGTTTGGGTTCTAATTCTACTGCTTTTTGAAAAGCTCTTTCTGCATCGGTATAACTTTTTAGATTTAAGTAATTGACCCCTAATTGGTAGTGAATTTCTGGATTATTCGGTTCTTTTTGCAAACATTTTTCTAATGAAACAATAGCTTTGTCATAATTTTCAATGGCTTTTTGTTTTAAAGCTTCATAAAAATTATTTTCAAATTCATTTTCATCAGTTTTCACGTCTTCTGGATTCACTTGTCCGAAAGAAAGCTGAAAAAGGAAAAGAAAAGCTATTATTTTTTTCATTTGTTTTTGGTGTTATTGATTGTAATCAAAAATTATTCCATTGTTGAATAATCTCCTAAACTAATACTAGTAAACTCTCCATTATAGTTCACGTGATTACCAATCATCGCATTATCCAAATTTGCATTTTTAATGTGTGCGTGTGTTTGTATTAAACTATTTTTAATGTTACTATTTACAATATGACAACCTCTACCCAAAGAAACATTCGGACCAATTGTTGTGTTTAATAAATACACATCATCTGCAATAAAACAAGGTGGAATAATAGTAGCATTTTCTAATTTAATATTTGCTGAGACTAAGTTTTCACCATCTGCATGAAGGAAACCTAACATTCTATTATTTGTGTCGACAGTTACATCTTTGTTTCCACAATCCATCCATTCGTCAACTTTTCCTGGCACGAATTTCATTCCTTTTGCCATCATTTGTTTGATACCATCATTAATTTGGTATTCGCCACCGTGAATAATATTATTATCTAAAACCGATTGCAATTCATTTTTTAAAACAGCAATATCTTTGAAATAGTAAATTCCAATAACCGCTAAATCCGAAACAAACTCTTTTGGTTTTTCAACTAGTTCGATGATTTCTCCATTAGCATTTAAGTTTACAACTCCAAAAGCTTCTGGTTGATCCACTTGTTTAACCCAAATTACACTATCCGCCGTGGCGTCCAATTCGAAATCAGCACGAATTAACGTATCCGCATAAGCAATAACTGCTGGTCCTGATAAAGAATCTTTTGCACACATAATGGCATGCCCAGTTCCTAATGCTTCATTTTGATAATAAATAGTTCCTTTTGCTCCTATTTTTGTTGCGATAGCTAATAAATCATTTTCAACATGCTCACCAAAACTTTCATGAATGATAAATGCTACTTCATCAATGGGTTGATTGATAACTTTAGCTATATCTTCTACCAAACGATGTACGATTGGTTTTCCTGCGATTGGAATTAATGGTTTTGGAATAGTTAAAGTATGTGGGCGAAGACGTGAACCACGACCCGCCATTGGAACGATTATTTTCATGATTTATATTTTTTATTTAAGACACAAAGTCTTTGAATATTATTTTGACTGATTACTAATTACTGATAACTGCACACTTATTTAACCCCAGTACTACCAAATCCACCTTCTCCACGAGAAGTTTCAGTTAATTCGATAGTTTCTTGCCATTCGGCGCGTTCGTGTTTCGCGATGATTAATTGTGCAATTCTTTCTCCGTTTTCAATTACGAAATCTTCATTTGATAAATTTACTAAAATTACACCTATTTCGCCACGATAATCGGCATCTACTGTCCCTGGAGAATTTAAAACGGTGATACCTTTTTTGAATGCTAAACCACTTCTCGGACGAACTTGTGCTTCGTAACCAATTGGCAATTCCATGAAAAGTCCGGTTTTTACCAACGTTCTTTCTAAAGGCTTTAGTGTGATAGCTTCTGTTAAATTCGCACGTAAATCCATTCCAGCTGAAGCATTTGTTTCGTAGCTTGGCAAGGGATGTTGAGATTTATTAATGATTTTTATTTTCATAACTTTTGATTAAATCTGACAGATCTTTGAGACCTGTTAGGTTAATTATTTAATATTATTTTCTTTTGATAATTCTTAAAATGACTTCTTTTTCACTTTTGTAAATATAATAACTAAACCCAATGATTGCAAGTATTCCGAAAATGTAAGTTTCTCTAAATATTGTAATATAAAAAGAAATGCAAGCCAACGTTATTGAAGCAAAAAGATATGTTAGTATTTTTCTCACTTCGAACGGAATTGGATATTTTTCTCGACCTAACAAGTAAGAAATCACCATCATACTTCCGTAGGCACAAATAGTGGCAATTGCCGATCCTAAATAACTCATATCAAATTTTACTATTAAAATATAGTTTAAAGCTAATGTGATGATAGCTCCAACTGCAGAAATATAAGCGCCAATAATCGTTTTGTCAATTAACTTGTACCAAACCGATAAACTCGTATAAATTCCCAAGAAGAAATTTGCAATTATGATTAATGGCACAATTGACATGGCTTCCCAATATTCGGGTTGTCTTACTAAGAAAAATTTAACCACATCAGCAAAAACTACAACTACCAATAAAATTAGTGAGCCTAAAATGACAAAATATTTAGTGATAGTCGCATACGTTTTCTGGGCATTATCATTTCCAGCTTGACTGAAGAAAAAAGGTTCTACTCCGAGTGTAAAGGCCGTTCGATACAACACCATAAACAAACCTATTTTATAACAAGCCGAATACGCTCCAACAGCAGCCTTGGCAATAGATGGATCTAAAAACTTATCTAATAAAATTTTATCTAAATGTTCGTTGATTCCGAAAGCCAAACCTGCAAATAAAATGGGCCAGCCATATTTAAGCATTTGTTGCCACATTGCTTTATTGAACAACCAATTTGGCTGAAAATAATGTGGTATAAAGAACACAAAAGTGAATAAACTCGCAATTAAATTCGCCAAGAAAACATACCCAATTTGGTAATCTTCAAAATAGAAAGTGCTCCAAAATCCTTGTGGATTGTTATGTGCTAATTTGGGTAAAATGGCTAATAAAAAAACATTTAGTAAAATATTAATTACCGTATTCGAAATCTTAATTATTGAATATCTAATTGGTCTTTGCTCAGCACGAAGTTTAGAAAAAGGTATAATTACTAAAGCATCAAAAGCTAAAATCCAGATAGAATAATTGACATATTCTTTCTCTACATCTAAGATTCCAGCCAAAGTTTTTTGAAATAATAAAGCTATGCACAAGAATAAAATCGTACTCCAAAATATAGAAACAGTTGCTGTACTAATTACTTCTTTTTTATTTTGTTTCGCCAGTTCGCTATTGCTCGTACTTTCTTTGTGATAAAATCTAAAAAACGCCGTTTCCATTCCGTACGACAAAATAATATTAAAAAATATCATATAAGCATACAAAATAGTTACCTCTCCGTACATTTCAGGTTTTGGCATATAAGCCGTATGAAGACTAACTAATAAAAAAGTGATGACACGAGGTAATACGGTGGCAATACCGTAAATAAGAGTTTGTTTTAAAAGAGTTTTATTGGCGCTCAATTTTATAGTTTTAGATGAACAAAAATAGTTAATTATTTCTAGGTTTTGCAGATGGATAAGCTAACATTGGTAATTCTTTAATATTATCAAAAATAACGAAGGCTTCTTTACCATCAACTTTAAAAAATACTTTTGCTTGATTGGGTTTTAAACCGGTTTGAATGGTTGGAGTTGGAATGGTTTCCGTTTTATTATCAAATCGTTTTATTGTTGCTTGATACCATAAATCTTCAGCTTTAAAAATAACACCTTCTCTATCTTGAAATTGAATTTTTGTCAATTCAATATTGGATGGTAAACTTTTTAATAAATGAATATTTAAATTCGTTCCACCGCCAGCACCTTTCATACCACCAATCCAATTTTGATAGGTAATTTTTTCAATATATTGTTTTGCTTCTTGACTTGTTTTTTCTGACGAACAAGAATTCATATTGAAAATAGCCACTAAAATTATCATTACAACTTTCATAACTACGAATTTAAAAATTTAACAAAATGAAAACCCTTTGGTACAAATCCATGATTGATATAAAATTTTCCAGCTGTGAAATTAGTCGTATACGCATCTAAACAAATTTGATTCGCACCAACCTCTTCAGCAATTTTATGCACTTCTTTGATTAAAATATCACCCATTTTTTGACCTCTAAAATCTTCATGCACTACAAAATTATCGATTTCTACATATTTGCCACACCATAATTTGGTTCCAATCCAAACACCCGTTAATGCAATGGTTTGCTTATCTTTTGTAACAATTATTTGCTGATAATTTCCTTTTAAAATCTCTTCTAAAAGTGTGCCATATTTTTCAGTAGTATAATCGGGATACAATTGTTGGATAATTTCCAACTGCTGCAACATCTCGTTTTTCTGAGTTAGAATTTGAATTTCCATTATTTCTTTTCTAATAAATTTTCATTAAATAATTCTAAGATTCTTCGGTATTCATCTGTCCAAGAATACGATTTTTGAAATCCGTGCGCTTCAACTGGGAAAACTGCTAAATCCCAATCTTTTTTACCTAATTCTATAAAACGTTGTGTCATTCGAACAATGTCTTGAAACTGAACGTTATCATCCACCATTCCGTGAAGCATTAATAATTTATCTTTTAAATTATCGGCAAAATAAATTGGCGAACTTTTTTTAAAAGCTTCTGGATCTGTTTCTGGAAAATTTAAAATATTTGCGGTGTAACCTTGATTGTAATGTGCCCAATCTGTTACCGAACGTAAGGCTGCTCCAGCTTTAAATTCTCCTGGTTTCGTTAATAATCCCATTAATGTGATAAATCCACCATAAGAACCACCATAAATCCCTACTCGTTTGGTATCAATCCCTAATTTTTCCACCAAATATTTTTTTCCATCTAATTGATCTGATAAATCTAAACCGCCCATATGACGGTAAATTCCTGTACGATGATCGCGACCGTAACCATCACTAGCTCTGTAATCGATATCCATAACCGTGTAACCTAAATCGGACAACAAATTGTGGAACATGTATTCTCTGTGATAGGTACTCCAATAGTTGTGAGCGTTTTGTAAATATCCAGCACCATGTACAAAAATGATTGCTGCATTATTTTTATTTTCTGTTTTAGGATTGTAAACTCTTGCATAAACATCTGCTCCATCTGTAGCTTTAAATGAGATGACTTCAGGCGTTTTCCAATTGTATTTTTTGAATGCATTTGAAGTAGAAAACGTAATTTGTTTCAAGGATGGATTTGGTTTGTTATCTGCCACGTACATTTCCCAAGGTTTGTTAATGTACGAATATCGTATGGCTAATTTCGTTTCGTCGGGTGACAATTCGATTTCATAAGCACCATCATTTGTTAAAATTGGTGTTTTTTTCCCTGAATTGATGTCTAATTTATAGAATGATCGATTTCCAGGATGTGTTTCAGTGGTTGTGATATAAAACGAATTACTCAATTTA
>CAMLRV010000134.1 GCA_946482495.1 uncultured Flavobacteriia bacterium | reverse complement strand
CATTCTAAAGTATTTGTTGTTAAATCGATATCCACACCTTTTGAATCTGCAGAAAATGTATTATTTGAGTTTAACGTTAACATTGAATTGTTAAAACAAGAAGTTTCATTTAACTGATTAGATGAAGTTGTTCCATCATTATTTAAATCCGTAGGAACCGAAGAGTTAAATGCAGTTAGTTTATATGTTCCAACTACACTTGTACCAGTTGAACCACCACCACCAGTTGAACCATTAGATGATCTTAAAAGTTCTGAATCTACAGGTTCATTGTCACAAGAAACGAAAGTTAGTGATGAAAAAACTACAAAAATTGAAAGTAAGGTTTTTAATGTTCTCATTTTGAAATGATTTAGTTTATTCAAAGATAAAATTATTTTTGAATTTTTAGTGTTCTAAACAATAAGAAAACTCCAGCTGCAAAAAATATGACTAAAAATAAAATGGAATTTCTCATACTTCCTGTAATTTGATCAATGCTTCCATAAATTAACATCCCAATTACAATTCCAATTTTTTCTGCCACATCATAAAAACTGAAAAATGAAGTAGTGTCAGTAGTTTCTGGAATTAATTTTGAAAATGTAGATCGAGAAAGCGATTGAATTCCGCCCATAACTAAGCCAACAATAGCCGCAGTAATATAAAATTGAATGGGTTCTGTAACGAAAAAAGCTCCAATACAAATAAAAATCCAAATGCTATTTATTACAATTAGGGTTTTGATGTTTCCAAACGCTGATGCTAATTTTGAAGTAAGCACAGCTCCAACAATTGCTACTAATTGAATAACTAATATACTAATAATTAAGCCTTTTGTTTTCTCGTCTGAATCTGCCCAATTTATTTCTTGTTCTCCGAAATAAGTAGCTACCAACATGACAGTTTGAACCGCCATGCTATATACAAAAAATGAAAATAAGAATTTCTTTAAAACTTCATCTTTAAAAAACAAAACTTGCACTTTTTTTAATTCTTTAAATCCATTAAAGAAAATCGATAAATTAATTGAGTTATTATTTTTATTTCCCTTTGGTAAATAATAAAAAGTGTATTGACTAAAAAGTATCCACCAAATTCCTGTAAACACAAATGAAAGTCGCATCGCATCTAAAGCCTCTTTTCCTTCTTTACTTAAAATAAAAACCAAACAAATAATAAGTAAAAGCACACTTCCAACATAACCTAATGAAAAACCTTTAGCGCTTAAACCATCATGCTGTTCGGTGTATGCAATATCAGCTAAATAGGAATTATAATAAACTAAACTTCCCCAAAAACCTAGCAAACCAAAATAAAAACAGCAAATTCCAAAAATTACATTTTCTTTAGTAAACCAATATAAACCAATGCATGACATTGCTCCTAAATAGCAGAAAAACTGCATAAAACGTTTTTTATTACCTAAATAATCGGCAATTCCAGATAAAATTGGTGATAAAATAGCAACGGATAAAAAAGCAAAAGCGGTTACAAAACTTATTAAGGCTGTAGCTTTAATTGATTCTCCAAAAAGAATAATATTTGGGTTTTCTTTGGTAAATAAATAACCAAAGTATAATGGAAAAATAGAAGAAGTTATTACTAATGAATAAACTGAATTTGCCCAATCGTAAAAAGCCCAAGCGTTTAATAATTTATTATTTCCTTTTTCTAAATTTTGCATAGTATAATGGTATAAAAAAATCCCGAACATGTGAACGGGATTCAAATATAAAGATAATATTTTTACTATTTAAATGTCACTCCAAATTTAGCAGCTTCAGCTCTAGCTTGCGGTAAAAGTTCTGTTAATTCTCTAATTCTAGTTTCATTACTTGGGTGAGTACTTAAAATTTCTGGTGGTGCTTGACCGCCTTGTGCAGACATTCTTTCCCAAACTTTCACAGCATTAATTGGATCATAACCAGCAATAGCCATCAACGTTAAACCAATCATATCAGCTTCACTTTCGTGTGCTCTACTAAAAGGCAACATTCCTCCAACTTGACTTCCAACACCATATGCTTGCATAACAGCTGATTGAACTTTTGGATCTTGATTTCCAACAGCAACTTGTGCTCCAACTGCACCTATTTGTTGTAATAAACCAGCACTCATACGTTGTTGTCCATGATTAGCTAAAGCGTGAGCTACTTCATGCCCCATTACTGCAGCAATACCAGCATCGTCTTTACAAATTGGTAAAATTCCTGTATAGAAAACGATTTTTCCACCAGGCATACACCAAGCATTTACTTCTTTGCTATCCACTAAATTGTATTCCCAGGCATAATCATTAAGATAATCTGATTTTCCCAAAGCAGTTAAATATCTTTCAGCAGCCACTTTAATTTTCATACCCACATTAGTGATACGTTTCGCATCTGCCGTACCTTTAATAACTTTATTTTCTGATAAAAACTGATTGTATTGTTGAAATGCAGATGGAAAGATTTGACTGTTTGGAACAAATGCCATAGTACTTTTTCCTGTAAATGGGTTTTTTGCACATGATACAACTAAAATACCTATTGCTAAAACTGATTTTATTACTGTTCTCATATTTTTCTAATTTTATTAAAACAAAGTTATTGGTTTTTTTTGTTTAGCCCAAAAATCATTCCAAAATATATTACTTACTTTTGTATAAAATTTTTATCATGGCTAAAAAAAATCCTAAAACCGACGATAGAGTTCCGAAATTTATAGTCTTAATAGGTCAATTCCTATATAAGATTTCTCCTAATTTAGCTGAAAAATTTGCTCGAAAACTCTTCATTACTCCAATGAAACACAAAATTCCAAAGCGAGAATTTCACATGGAAGCCGAATCTATTCAAACAAAACTATATGTTCCATCGATAAATAAAGAAATTGTAGTGTATTCTTATGGGAATTCTGATAAGAAAATTCTTTTAGTTCACGGTTGGTCGGGTAGAGGGACACAATTGGTGAAAATCGCCGATGCTTTATTAGAGAAAGGTTTTTCAACTATTAGTTTTGATGCACCTGCTCATGGAAAATCTGGTTCGAAAACTACAATCATGATTGAATTTATCGAATCCATTTTAGAATTGGAAAAAGCCCATGGTCCATTTGAATTTGCTGTTGGTCATTCGCTAGGTGGGATGTCTATTTTAAATGCAGTTAAGAATGGATTACAAATTAAAAAAGCGGCCATTATTGGAAGTGGAAATAGTGTTATTAACATCGTTAATACTTTCGTGGAGAAAATTGGTTTACCAAATAAGGTTGCAGTTATCATGAAAAACAATTTCGAAAAGAAATACCAATTTGAAATGGAAAGTTTTTCTGCATACGTGGTTGCCAAAGAAGTAAAAATTCCAGTTTTGGTTATTCATGATACTGATGACGAAGATATCCCAGTTTCAGAGGCACATCACATTATTGAAAACCTTTCAGATAAAGAATTTTTAATTACAAATAAACTCGGTCATAGAAAAATTTTAGGAGATGATACAGTCATTAATAAGGTTGTTGAATTCTTATTGATAAAAAAATAAAGTTCATATTAGTATAAACAGATTATTAAATTTATTTTTGCAAAAAACTTTTTATAATGACACAACAAATTTCTAATTTAGAACAATTTACACAACAAGTTCGAAGAGACATTTTAAGAATGGTTCACGCAGTTAATTCAGGTCACCCAGGTGGTTCTTTAGGCTGTGCAGAATTCTTAGTAACTCTGTATCAACATGTAATGAAAAGAAATGAAGGTTTTGATATGAACGGAATCAATGAAGATGTATTCTTTTTATCAAACGGACATATTTCTCCAGTTTTTTACAGCGTTTTAGCAAGAAGCGGATATTTTTCAGTTTCGGAATTAGCTACTTTCCGTAAATTAAATTCACGTTTACAAGGTCACCCAACTACTCACGAAGGGTTAGAAGGTGTTCGTATGGCTTCTGGTTCTTTAGGACAAGGTTTATCTGTGGCAATTGGTGCAGCTCAAGCTAAAAAGTTAAATAACGATGCTAACTTGGTTTATGTTTTAACGGGTGATGGTGAATTACAAGAAGGACAAAACTGGGAAGCAATTATGTATGGTTCTGCTAAAAATGTAGATAACTTAATTGCAGTTGTAGATTTAAACGGTCAGCAAATTGACGGTTCTACAAAAGATGTATTAAACATGGGGAATTTAAAAGCGAAGTTTGAAGCTTTTGATTGGGATGTTTTAGAAATTACTGAAGGAAATAATATTGAAGCTATTATTAACGGAATGGCTGATGCAAAATCTCGTACTGGAAAAGGAAAACCAGTTTGTGTATTATTACATACAGAAATGGGTAATGGAGTAGATTTTATGATGTACACGCACGCTTGGCATGGTAAAGCTCCAAGTAATGAGCAATTAGAAAACGCCTTAAACCAAAATCCAGCAACTTTAGGAGATTATTAATCTAGTATTCAGTTTACAGTTTTTAGTGTTCAGTTTTGAATACTTGGTAGACTTAATAATGACACAGCAAGAAAATGAAAAAATACGAAAACACAGGAAGTAAAGATACACGTTCAGGATTCGGAGCAGGAATGACCGAATTAGGACAAAAAAATGAAAATGTAGTTGCACTTTGTGCAGATTTAATTGGATCGTTAAAGTTTGACGATTTCAAGAAAAATCATCCAGAGCGTTTTTTCCAAATCGGAATTGCAGAAGCTAACATGATTGGAATTGCAGCAGGTTTAACAATCGGTGGTAAAATTCCTTTCACAGGAACTTTCGCTAACTTTTCTACAGGAAGAGTGTACGATCAAATTCGTCAATCGGTTGCTTATTCAGATAAAAATGTAAAAATTTGTGCTTCTCACGCAGGTTTAACTTTAGGAGAAGATGGTGCTACACATCAAATTTTAGAAGATATTGGTTTAATGAAAATGTTGCCTGGTATGACAGTAATCAACACATGTGATTACAACCAAACGAAAGCAGCAACTTTAGCTTTAGCAGATCATCACGGTCCAGCTTATTTACGTTTTGGTCGTCCGGTAGTGCCAAACTTCACACCAGCTGATGAGCCTTTCGTAATTGGAAAAGCAATTATGTTAAACGAAGGAACTGATGTAACTATTATCGCAACTGGACATTTAGTTTGGGAAGCGTTACAAGCTGCTGAAACATTAGAAAATCAAGGTATTTCTGCTGAGGTTATCAATATTCATACTATCAAACCATTAGATGAAGAAGCGATTTTAAAATCTGTTGGAAAAACAGGTTGTGTTGTTACTGCTGAAGAGCATAACTTCTTAGGAGGTTTAGGAGAAAGTGTTGCGAGAACGTTAAGTTTAAATGCACCAGCTCCTCAAGAATTTGTTGCTACAAATGATACGTTTGGAGAAAGTGGAACACCAGAACAATTAATGGAAAAGTATGGCTTAAATGCAGCTTCAATTGTTGAAAAAGCAAAGAAAGTTATTGCTAGAAAATAATAGCAAGTAAACATAAAAAAATCCCGTCCGATGAATTTCGAGACGGGATTTTTTTATTATTTTCATTCTGAACTTGTTTCAGAATCTATAAAAGTTCTTCTACATGTTTTTTAATATTACTTGCAATTTTCCCTGTTGGTAAATCGTTTTCATCACCACCAAACGGATCTTCAATTTCTTCTGCAATTAGCTCTAAACTCGCTAAAACATAAAAGATGAATATTACAACTGGTACAATGTAATAACCTAAACTAAACACAAATCCAAAAGGCAATGTCATTACATAAAAGAAAATAAATTTCTTGATAAACGCACTGTAAGAGTAGGGAATGGGTGTATTTTTAATTCTTTCACATGCTCCACAAACATCAGTAAACGATTGAATTTCTGCATTTAAAATGATCAATTGTTCACCCGTAATTTTATTGGATTTATACAAGTCGTTGATTTTGCTAAAAATCATTTTTGCCACCTGATTTGGCTTGTGCTTGTTATGGTCAATTTCTAAATCTAAACCTTCAAAAAGCATTTTGCTAACTTCTTCGTTACTCAAATGTTTGCCTAAAATGGATGCATAACCAGGAATTATCTTTCTAAAAAAGTTTTTATCTGACTCATTTTCTAAAATTGCCGATAATTTAATCGCTAAATTTCTAGAATTATTCACTAAACTTCCCCATAATTTTCTTCCTTCCCACCAACGGTCGTAAGCCGTATTTGTACGATATGCTAAAAGTAATGACAATACAAATCCAACCGTAGTGTGCATGATAGAAATGTTTTTCACATGACTATCATCTTTCAATTTAAAATAATGAATTTCTAAAAAACATACTGCTGCTGAATACACTCCAATTAATATCATCATTGGAATTAGCTGACGAAATGTGTCCGATTTATGAAATTTGAAAATAAAAGTAATCCAGTCTTTTGGGTTATATTGTACCATGGTTTAAGATAAAAGTAAAAAGTAAAAAGAGCCAAGTTTATTTGTTTGCTAAATGTTACACTGAGCTTGTCGAAGTGCTCTCGA
>CAMLRV010000133.1 GCA_946482495.1 uncultured Flavobacteriia bacterium | reverse complement strand
AGAACCAAATTCTTCCATTTGATTATCATTTTCAAGTGCAAGTCTTTTGTTTTTAGGAAGTTTATCTTTATTTAAACTATAAGATTGCATAACACACAATCCCAATTGCATTTTTAAATCTTTTGGTTTAGCCGTTTCTAAATTAATATTTTTGGCAGCTATACATTCACA
This sequence comes from uncultured Flavobacteriia bacterium, assembly GCA_946482495.1. The sequence goes on along the minus strand of CAMLRV010000133.1, from coordinate 6,351 downwards.
AGTTTCTTTTGCAATTTTATCAATAACATCTTGCGAAAAACTTTGGTTAGCGATTAAAACTAACAATAAAAAAATCTTCTTCATCTTATAAATCTTGAGCATTGGCAATTAATTCAGCTACATCCATCACTTGAACTGAGCTTTCTTTTTCTTTATGTTTAATTCCATCAGTTAACATGGTATTACAAAACGGACAACCTGCAGCAATAATTTCTGGTTTAGTTTCTAAAGCATCTTCCGTTCTTTCCACATTGATGTCTTTATTTCCTTTTTCTGGTTCTTTAAACATTTGAGCTCCACCAGCACCACAGCATAATCCGTTAGCACGAGAGCGTTTCATTTCTACTAATTCCGCATCTAATTTTGAAATTAAATCTCTTGGTGCTTCATATACATTATTTGCACGACCTAAATAACATGGATCATGGAAAGTAATTCGCTTTCCTTTGAATTGTCCGCCTTCGATAGTAAGTCTTCCATCATCCAATAATGATTTTAGAAATTCAGTATGGTGTACAACCTCGTATTTACCACCTAATTCAGGATATTCATTTTTAATAGTATTGAAACAATGCGGGCAAGCAGTTACAATCTTTTTAACTTCGTATGCATTCATCACCTCGATATTCATCATGGCTTGCATTTGAAATAAAAATTCGTTTCCAGCTCTTTTTGCTGGATCACCTGTACAACTTTCTTCCGTACCTAAAACTGCAAATGAAACATTTGCTTTGTTCAATAATTTCACGAAAGCTTTTGTAATTTTTTTTGCTCTATCATCAAAACTACCTGAGCAACCTACCCAAAATAAAACTTCTGGAGATTGTCCTTGTGCCATCATTTCGGCCATAGTTGGTACTACTAAATTTTCTGACATATTATTTATGTTTGTTCTGTTATTGTTGTGAATTAATCATTTAATTCATCATTATATTCGTCATCAAAAACTTGAATTGTCACATCTTTTTCAATTAAATCTGTAAACTTTCCATTGTATCTTGTGGCTTTCACTAAATGATTATCTACCCAATGATAATTTCCACCACGCGGTTTACCCATTACCATTCCGTGGTATTTAAAACCATGATCATTAAGCCATTTTTCTGTTACTTCTCTATGTGCTTCTGTACGAGAAGTGAAAAAATAAATAACATGACCTTCATCATACCATTTATTTAAAGTTTGCAATGCATCAGGATATACTTTTGCCGTTGCCATTCTTTCCGGTTCTTCATTCGGAATATCGTCACAAATGGTTCCATCAATATCAATAAGGTAATTTTTAATTCCTTTTGGTAAAACTGGACTTAAATGTTCACCATTTATGGTTAATTCTTGTAATTTCCCTTCAATTTCTTCTTTTTTCATTGTGTTGTGTTGTTGTAGTAGTTGTTTATGATTTCGACAAGTTGTTGCTTGTCGTTAGTGTTTATTCGTTTTTCCAGTTTAATCTATCTTGTTGATTGTATTGCCATGGAGCACCATTGTTCTCCACATTTGTCATCATACCATTTAATTCCATTGGTGCTGCACTTTGTTCCATCACTAAGTAACGTCTCATATCCATGATAATAGATAATGGACTAATGTTAATAGGACATTCTTCTACACAAGCATTACAAGATGTACAAGCCCAAAGTTCTTCAGGAGTAATATAATCGTTTAATAAAGATTTATTATCTGGAACAAAAACACCTTTATTGGCATCCATATTTTTACCAACTTCTTCCAATCTATCACGAGTGTCCATCATAATTTTTCTTGGAGAAAGCTTTTTACCTGTAATATTTGCAGGACAAGATGAAGTACAACGACCACATTCTGTACACGTATAAGCATTTAATAATTGCACCCAATTTAAGTCTTGAACATCTGAAGCACCAAATTTAGCGGGTGCAGCATCTGGATTGGCTGGCGCTGCAAATGGATCTGCATTTGGATCCATCATTAATTTCACTTCATTTGTTACACTTTCTAAATTGTCAAATTTTCCTTTTGCATTTAAATCAGCAAAATAGGTATTAGGGAAAGCTAAAATAATATGTAAATGTTTAGAGAAATATAAATAATTTAAGAAAGCAATTACCATTAATAAATGTCCCCACCATCCTACTCTTTCTAAAATATGTAATGCACCTTCACTCATGCCACCAAATAATGCTGGACCTAAGTGTTGAGAAACTGCGAAATTGAAAGAACCAGTTCCTTCGAAATGAGATTTACCTAATGAATATAACACTTCATCTGTTCCATTCATTGTAAAAATACAAGTCACTAAGATGATTTCCATGATTAAGATTAAGTTGGCATCTTTTCTTGGCCAACCTAACAATTCCTTCATGTTTAAACGCGGTAATTTCAGTAAATTTCTTCTTAATAAGAAAGTAACAGTTGCCACTAAAGCTAATAATGAAAGAATTTCAATAAAGCTAATTAAGAACGTATAAAATCCTCCTAAACTTTCTTTGAAGAAACGATGTGATCCGAAAAATCCATCGATTATAATTTCCAATAATTCAATTTGAGTAATTACAAACGCAGCATATAAAGCAAAGTGTAAAACTGCCGGAATTGGTCTGGTAAACATTTTTTTCTGACCTAGAGCCACCAATGCCATGTTTTTCCATCTTTCGGCTGAATTATCAGTACGATTTACGCTTTGTCCTAATTTAATATTTCGTATTATTTTTTTAACATTTTTCACAAAAAAGCCAACGCCTACGATTAGGACAATTGCAAAAATAATATTTGGTAAAAAACTCATAGGGTTTAGGTTTTAGTTTTTAGGTTGTTCTTTAATTGGTTCAGCTGGTGCCACATATGGTTTGTTTTTCTTTCCAAAAACAGACACATTGACATATCTTGTTGGGTTTAATCTTAAATCTTGTAAAAGCAACTCTAGTTCTTTTGAGGTTTTAGTTAAGTTAGTATACATGGCATCATCATGTAATAATTTCCCCATAGTACCTTTTCCTTACTCTAAGTTACTCATTATTCCATTTACATTAGTTAATGTAGCCTCTAATTTTTTAACTGTTGCGGCTAAATTTGCCTCGTCTAATGAATTCGTAATGTTATCTAAATTACCAGAAGCTTTTTCGAAATTAGTTAAGGTATTATCTAGTTTAGATTTATTATCTGCCAAAATTCCATTAGCATTTTTAGCAATTTTTGTAAACTCCGCCATAGTTACTTCTAAAGAAGCAATTGATGCTTTCAATTTTTGTTGAGTAGTTTCGTCTAAAGTTGCATTTAAATTACTAATTAATTTATTTGCGTTTTCTAAAAGCACTTCAACTTTATCTTTTACTGGTCCGATCTGATTAGCTAATTGAGCAGTTAAACCCAATTTATCTGAAGTTTTTAAGGTATCACCAGATTCTACATAGTTTTTATCTGAAAAATTATTAATGATGGCAATTTCTCTTCCACCTATTAATCCAGAATCCATAATTTGTGCTACACTCGATTTTGCAATATTGATTTGGTCGTTCGTAATTACTAATTCAACTTTCATCTTACCATCTGGCAACATTTCAATTGTATTTACTTTTCCAATATTTAAACCATTTATTGTAACAGGAGCAGATACTACTAACCCGGCCACATTTTCATAAACTGCATAAAGCTTAGTACTATTATCAAATAAATTTCTTCCTTTAAGAAAAGTAAAACCCCAGTAAAATAATACTATGGATAAAATAACTAAAACAGCAACTTTAATTTCTCTAGTAATTTTCATACATGTAAAATATGTTTTTTATTAGTCGTATCCCTTTTTAGGGACATGTTATGGAACCATCTTTTTATTAAGAAGAATTTGATTACATAAATTTTTGATAAAGATGTTTTTAAAATATCTTTAATTTAAAAAACAAAAATAACAATATTTATTTGATTGCCTCGCTTAATTTGATTTTTTTACCATTTTTTACTGGTACAATAAATGAAGAAGTATAGCCTTTTGCTTGTGCTTCACTTAACAATTGCTTTGCGGTTGAATATGAGGTAGTTGAGCCGTAAAAATATTTATAAATCGTATTTTCTTTCTCGATTGAAATATTTTTAAGTCCTTTAAAATTTTTAGGTAAAGTTTCTAATTTCTTACCACTTGCAGAAATTTGAATTTTAAAAGTCACCCCTTCAACAGCAGTTTTGTTATCATTTGTAGATTTAACATCTGTTTTTTTAGGATCGTCTTTTTTAACTGTATCTTTTTTTGGTTCTTCTTTTTTAGGATTAGTAGCTGTTTCCAATTTAAAGAAATCATCTCTATAATCTAAAATAGCTTTTGAAATAGCTTCTGCTAATTTATCTTGGCCATCTGTAGAATTCAAAAAAGCACCTTCAGTTTTATTGGATACGAATCCCATTTCAATTAAAACACGAGGCATGATGATTTTTCTTAAAACCAAGAATCCAGCTTGTTTTACTCCTCGGTTTTTATTTGGAGTGAATTTAGTAAAAGCTTGTTGAACTTTTCCAGCAATATCAATACTTTGCTGAATATTTTCTTCCTGCATGATAGAAATTCCCATAACCGATTCTGGCGATTTTGGATCGAAACCATCATACTTAATTTTATAATCACTTTCTAAAGTTACTACAGCGTTTTCTTTTTTCGCAACTTCTAAATTGGCAGCGTTTCTTGTAACTCCCATAACATAAGTTTCATTTCCAGTTGCAGCCTGATTATCATTGGCGTTACAATGCATTGAAACAAATAAATGTCCTTTAGATTTGTTGGCAATATTAGCACGTTCGTTTAATTCAACAAAAACATCTGTTTTTCTTGTGTAAACAACTTCAATATTAGATTCTTTTGATAAAATTTCCCCAACTTTAAGAACGGTACTTAATGCAATTTTCTTTTCAATATTTCCATGATACGTAGCACCATAGTCTTTTCCACCATGACCAGCATCTAAAACAACTTTAAACTTTTTAGTTTGAGATTGTGCTAAAATTGAAAATAAAAATAGAAATAGAAATTGAGATAATTTTGTCATTTTATTATTTTGATTCTACTATAAAAGCAGATTTATATCCTTTTAATTTGGCTTCAGTTAAAAGCTTTTTACAAGTTTCCATACTTCCTTCGCCGTAATAATATTTGTAGCCACCATTTACTTCAGCTACAGTGATATTAGTTAATCCATTGAAGTTTTCTGGAACTAATTCCAATTTTTTAGTACTAAAACTAATTTGAACTTTATAACCTGAACCTGCCGGAACTGCCTCAATAATAGTTGATTTAGCCACAGTAGATGAATCTGTAGTTACCACTACAATTTCTGGTTCAATAATTATAGGTTCTTTAATATCTAATACATTAGGAACGGTATTTGTACCTTTTAAATTGTTCTTATACTCAATAATTGAACGTGCAATGACTTGAGAATAATTAGATTTTCCTTCTTCAGATCTCATGTATTTAGACTCTTCTAAATTACTTAAGAAGCCCAACTCAATTAAAACTCCAGGCATTACCGTTGCATCTAAAACCCAAAGTGGTTGTTGGTGCATTCCTAAATCTTTTCTATTTAAAGAATTCTTAAAATAACTTTGTACTGAACTAGCAAAATCAATACTTTGCATTAAAGTTTCTTCTTGCATGATTTTTAATCCAATTTGCGTATTTGGATTACTCGGATCAAAACCTTCATACTTTTCTTTATAGTTTTCCTCTAATGAAATTACGGCATTTTCTGCTTTCGCGATTTCAAAATTCATACCAGCTCGAGACAATCCCATAACTAAAGTCATAGAACCATAAGGTTTCGGCGAAACTGAAGAATTACAATGCACAGAAACAAATAAATCAGCTTCAAAATCGTTAGCAATTTTGGCCCTTTCCTTTAAAGGAATAAAAACATCTGTAGTTCTTGTATATTTTACATTAAATTCTGGGTATGCTTCTAAAATTTTTCCAATTCTTAAAACGACATCTAGTGCAATAAGTTTTTCTGTACATCCATTTTTTTGCGCTCCTGGGTCAGTTCCTCCATGGCCAGCATCTAAAACAACTTTAAATTTCTTTTCCTGAGCAAAAGAAAAGATTGATAAAGAGAGAAATATAATTAATAGTATTTTTTTCATTTTTCAAATAAGTTATAATTTTACTAAATAGCTAGATTTAACAAAATTTATACGTAAGTTTGACCCATCAAAAATTGAACCAATTTTTACAAAAATAGTATTTATAGATTTGAGTACAAAGATTAATCATATCGTTTTTTTATTTTTTTTTCTAATTGCGTGTAATTCAGAAATTTACTCACAAAACACTAATCCAAAAGATAGCGTCGAAGTAAATGCTACTGAAATAATTAACACAAAAAACCTAGTTAA
>CAMLRV010000132.1 GCA_946482495.1 uncultured Flavobacteriia bacterium | reverse complement strand
CTTTAGTAACCGGATGTTCAAACTGAATATATTCAGCGTGAAGATGTAATCTGTCGGCTTTGGTTCCATATAAATCGTCGCCCACAATTGGTGTATGTAAACCTAAATTATGAGAAGCGTGAACGCGTAATTGATGCGTTCTTCCAGTAATAGGATAAAAATAGACTTTTGTTTTTCCGTTTTTCACTTCAATGGTTTTCCACTTGGTTTGCGCAGGTTTTCCGTGTTCGTAACAAACTAATTGTCGTGGTCTATCATCTAAATCAACTCGCAAAGGCAAATCGATATAACCATATTTTAAATCCAACAAACCATCTAACAACGCCACATAACGTTTCTTAATGGTTCTATTGATAAACTGACTTTGCAGTTTGATATACGTTTCTTCGTTCTTCGCGATAAGCATAATTCCGGAAGTCGACATGTCCAATCGGTGTACAATTAGCGGACCAGTCGCATCTGGATATTTTTCCTTAACTCGACTATAAACCGAATCGGAAATAATTTTTCCAGGAACTGATAAAAATTCCGCAGGTTTATGGATGGCTAACATTACATCATCTTCATACACAATTTCAATGTCTTTCCCTTCTGCAGGGTTGACTTGAAACGGATTTTCCTCCATTTCCAATCCTAAAAGCATATGTTCCATCAAAATAGGTTCACATTTACTTTTGCATGATGGATAAAATTGTTTGTGTTGACGCACTTCTGAATTAGGCGATTGTCCCCACCAAAATTCAGCCATACAAATGGGTTTCAAATCGTGTTGAAAAGCGTATTGCAATAACTTTGGTGCCGCACACTCTCCTGCTCCAGCGGGCGGATTATCATTAAAAATTTCACCTAAACTTTTCTTTTCTTTATACTGATTTAAAAATGAATATTCTGCGAATAACTTTTGTTGTAATTGCGACGATTTTGCTTTTCTTTCTTCCTTTAATTGATTGATTTCATTAGTAAAAACAGCAACTTTTTCTTCTAACAATTCCAAAGTTAGTTTCCAATATTTAGTCATTTTCTTTAATAAAATACTTTCTTGCTTACTATCTTCTGACAATTCGAAATTTAGATGCTGTAAATCTTCTTCACTTAAAGTTGGCGCAAGTTGATTTCTCTTTTCGTCCCGAAGAATTTTCTGTTCTTTTATTCTAGTTTTTTGATTTTGTAATTCGGTCTCAGCTTGAATTTTAGAAATTTTATAATTTTCTAATGCTTGCAAATAGTAATAATCTTTTTCTAAAGTTTCAATTTTACGATTATAAGCATTTAGCAAAGTTTCTTCTTGACGAAAAAAACTATTTTCAGACAACATATCAAAAACAGTTGGCACGAAATAATCATGATGATTTTCATTGGCTAACTTTCCTGAAAAAGCCCATAAATAACCTAATTTACCTTCTTCATTCTGACAAACTAACACACCAAACATTTTCCCAATAACTAAACCTTCTTGTGTTTCATCCAAACCAAAATTATGCTCAAAATCAGATTGAGTTTCTAAATAATTCTGCAATTCCCGAGCCGCAATTTCACTCAATGGATGTGGTTGATAATAAAACGGAAACGTAAATTTTTCAGGTATAGTAATTCCTGAAATATCGGTTTGAAAAGGTTGAAAAAATGGGTTTTGCATGGCGCAAAGATAAGTCAATTGGAATATAATTTTTAGGGAAACTTTTGAAACCCTAAAAAAAACTCGGAAACATTTTTTTTTACAAGTTGCTTATTTTATTTTTGCACTTCACAATAAACAAAACGAGAAATGGGAAGAGCGTTTGAATTTAGAAAAGCCCGTAAAATGAAGCGTTGGTCAGCAATGGCAAAAACGTTTACTAGAATTGGAAAAGACATTGTAATGGCCGTTAAAGAAGGCGGACCAAACCCTGAGTCGAACTCACGTTTAAGAGCGGTGATGCAAAATGCGAAAGCAGCAAACATGCCAAAAGACAACGTAGAACGCGCAATAAAAAAAGCAACTGATAAAGATACAGCTAACTTCAAAGAAGTACTTTTTGAGGGATATGCACCACATGGAGTAGCTATTTTGATTGAAACTGCTACAGACAATAATAATAGAACAGTTGCCAATATTAGAAGTTATTTTAACAAATGTAATGGAACGTTAGGAACGCAAGGTTCTGTAGAATTTATGTTTGATCATACTTGTAATTTTAGAATTCCTGCAACTGGTCAAGATGTGGAAGAATTAGAATTAGAAATGATTGATTTTGGTGTAGAAGAAATTTTCGCTGATGATGAAGATGGAATTGTAATGTATGCACCATTTGAAAGTTTTGGTTCTATTCAAAAAGAATTAGAAAACAGAGGCATTGAAGTTCTATCTTCTGGATTTGAAAGAATTCCACAAGTTACTAAAGAATTAACGCCAGAACAAGTTGCTGACGTTGAAAAATTATTAGAAAAAATTGAAGAAGATGATGACGTAATGAACGTTTTCCACACAATGGTTGAGGCTTAGTATTCAGTCGTCAGTTTTTAGTATACAGTTAATGCAGAATTTAAAATTTTAAGTTCTGCATTTTTTCTTCCAACTTCAAACTCCTAACTTCAAACTACCATGAACATCAAACTAATCGCCATAGGCAAAACCGACAATAAGAATCTGCAAGCTTTAATTGATGAATACACAAAGCGATTGGGATTTTATGTAAAATTTGAATTGGACATTATTCCAGATATCAAAAACGTAAAAAACTTATCTGAAAGTGAACAAAAAGTAAAAGAAGGCCAACTTATTTTATCAAAACTAGCACCCACCGACCAATTAATTTTGTTAGACGAAAACGGAAAAGAATTTAACAGCGTTGGATTTTCCGATTTTTTACAAAAGAAAATGAATTCTGGAATTAAAACGTTGGCTTTTGTAATTGGCGGACCGTATGGCTTTTCGGAAGAAGTCTATCAAAAAGCACAAGGAAAAGTGGCGCTTTCGCAAATGACATTTTCACATCAAATGGTACGTTTATTTGTAATTGAGCAAATTTATCGTGGCTTTACGATTTTAAATAACGAGCCTTATCATCATAATTAATTTACGATTTGGGATTTACAATTTTCGAATATCCGTAAATCTGAAGTCGTAAATCTAAAATTTAGAATACAGCTTCACGCATTCCACTGCTGCTGCCACATCGTGAACACGTAAAATATTCGCGCCTTTTTGCAAACAAAAGGCATGTAAAAAAGTGGTTCCGTTTAGAGCATTTTCTGGTAATGTATCTAACGTTCTGTAAATCATTGATTTTCTAGAAATTCCAGCTAAAATAGGTAAATCATGAAATTGAAGTAATTCCATTTTTTGTAGTAATTCGAAATTGTGTTCGATAGTTTTGGCAAATCCAAATCCAGGATCAATAATAATATCATTCAAACCAAAACTTCTCGCTTTCGCAATTCGTTCCGAGAAATAAAAATTCATTTCCTTAATTAAATCTTCATAATTCGCTAAGCTTTGCATCGTTTTTGGTGTGCCTTTCATATGCATCATAATGTATGGAACTTGCAATTTCGCCACAGTTTCTAACATTTTATCATCTAGCAAACCTGCAGAAATATCATTAATTAGCGCTGCTCCATTTTCTATAGCTTGCTTCGCTACTTCACTACGAAACGTGTCAATCGACAATAAAATATCAGGAAATTTTTCCACCAATAATTTCAAAATTGGCACAACTCTACTTAGTTCTTCTTCTTCAGAAACAAATTCAGCTCCGGGTTTACTCGAATAGCCACCTAAGTCAATAAACGTAGCACCATCGTGTAGCATTTTCTCCACTTGCGAAATAACTTCATCAGAATTAGTAAGTTTTCCACCATCAAAAAATGAATCTGGTGTAACATTAACAATTCCCATGATTTTCGGTGTTGATAAATCGATAAGCGTTCCTTTACAGTTTATTGTTGACATACAATTTTTTAGTTATATTTGAACTTTGATACAAATATAAAATAATAATGAGCAATACCTCACAAGAATACGACAAAGTAATTGCAGTTTGCAGAGAATTATTTACTAAAAAAGCTCACGATTACGGAACGGCTTGGCGCGTTTTACGTTTGCCATCGCTAACCGATCAAATATTCATTAAAGCACAACGCATCAGAAGTTTACAGGAAAATGATATTCGTAAAGTGGATGAAGATGAAACTTCAGAATTTATTGGAATTATCAATTATTGTGCAATGGCTTTAATTCAAATGGACAAAGGAATTGCAACGCAACCTGATATGCCAGCGGATGAAGCAATAAAATTATACAACGAAAAAATTGCCATTACAAAGCAATTAATGGAAGATAAAAACCATGATTATGGTGAAGCTTGGCGCGATATGCGAGTGAGTAGTTTGACAGATTTAATCATTCAGAAAATTTTACGTGTAAAACAAATTGAAGACAACCAAGGAAAAACCTTAGTTTCTGAAGGAATTGACGCGAATTATCAGGATATGATTAACTATTCGGTTTTCGCTTTAATTCATATGGGCAAATTTTAATAACAAGTCATTAACACAATCTTTTAAAAAGCCTATTTATATTTGTTGAAATCTAATAAACCTATGGACAAAAAGAACATTACTTGGACATTAAGAATTGTAATTGCCTTACTTTTTATTGTTTCAGCTATTGCAAAAATATCGAAAGGTTGGATTTCGGATTTTCCATTTATCGATTTCTCCCCTTATTTTGCCATTTCTACTTTTGAAGTGAAACAATTAATTACCTTAGGTTTTTCTGATACCATAGCTCCCTATTTTTCTAGAATTTTAATTGGTATTGAGTTTGCCTTAGGATTTTTATTGTTGATTAATAATTATTTAAAAAGATTTACGATTCCGGCTACAATTGGATTGTTAGTTATTTTTATTGGACATTTAAGCTACGTAACTTTCTTAAAAGGCGGAAACACTGGGAATTGTGGTTGTTTCGGAGAATTAATTCCGATGACACCAATTGAAGCCATTATCAAAAATATCATCGCTGTTGGTTTATTAGTTTGGTTATGGAAAATCATTGAAGATGATAAAAAATCGAATTTCTGGATTTTATCAACTGTAACTTTAGGATGTATTTTAGCATTATTTATGTTGGCTCCGATGAAAGCAGCTACAACTTCAAGTTCTATAGAAAACAATACAGAAAATATTGTTTCTGACACAATTTCTCAAACTCAAGATACAGTTGAAGTTAGTGAAATTAAAGCAATCGATTCATCGAAAATTAAAATAGAAAAAGCTGTAGAAGAAATCAAAAAAGACCTTGGTCCAAAACAAGCTGTTTCAGGTTATGCCGAGTTTTATACAGATATCGATAAAGGTCAAAAAATACTATGTTTCTTTGTTCCAGGTTGTGAACATTGTCGTGAAGCCGCTAAAGATTTAAACGCTTTACAAAAGAAACACAAAGATTTTCCACCAGTACAAATTGTATTTATGGACGAAGAAGCAGAAAAAATTCCAGATTTCTTCAAATATGCTGGAAAACAATTTCCTTATAAAGTAATTGATGTAATCCCGTTTTGGACAAAATTAGGTTCAGGAAAAGACACCCCTGGTGTAATTTATTTACACAATGGAAATGTAGTTAAATTTTTTGATGGAATTGCAGAAAAAGCCTTTAATAGTAAAGCATTAGAAAAAGTAATTTATAAGTAATTCATATTTACGATTTACGATTTACAAAATAAGATTTAGAAAATTTTTAAAAACAACAAACATAAAATAATGAAAAAAGTATTAGTAACTTTGGCAATTGTAAGCGCATTATTAATAGCGTTTTCATTCACTTCATCTAATTCTGAAACAGAATTTTCAAAAGAAAGTTTAAAAACAAAATTGACTACAAAAGAGAAAAAAGATATTACTTTCGAGAAAATCCTAAAAAAACATAAAGGTAAAACGATTGTAATTGAAGTTTGGGCTTCATGGTGTTCAGACTGTGTAAAAGCTATGCCACAAATCAAAGAATTAAAAGCAAAATATCCAGAAGTAGCATTTATCAATTTATCTTGTGATAAAACACACGATGCTTGGTTAAATGGAATTGAAAAACATGCCGTAACTGGAGATAATTACCTAATTAAAGACGGAATGAAAGGTGCTTTCGGAAAATCTATTCAGTTAGATTGGATTCCACGTTTCATCGTTGTAGACAAAAACGGAAAAATTGCGTTATTTAGAGCAATTGAAACTGACTTTGGTAAAATTACAGAATCAATCGAACAAAATAAATAAAATTATAATCAAGAGTAACATTTCTTGTAATACAGATTAGAGAAATTATCAAAATTTTTGAAATTTCTCTAATCTGTATTTTAAAAAGAACTTTGCAAATAAAATATCATGAGAAAAAATATTGTTGCTGGTAACTGGAAAATGAACAAAACCTTACCGCAAGCCATTGAACTAATCAACGAAATTAAAAACAACAAACCAAACAATAATGCTGAAGTAATTTTAGCAACTCCTTTTCCATATTTAGCAAAAGCGGTAGAATTAGTAGCTGGAACAGATATTAAAATTGCTGCTCAA
>CAMLRV010000131.1 GCA_946482495.1 uncultured Flavobacteriia bacterium | reverse complement strand
CAAAAACAACTATTTAAATAAAAATGTGAATGTTTTGGAATGCTTTTATTTCCATATAAACATTACAAAAATGCATAAAAAAAATCGCCAAATTTGGCGATTTTTTATGTATACTTAAAGCTGAACACTGCAAACTATTTCTCAATTTCTTTTAAACTTTCCATTTTCTTGTGTGCTAAGAAACCTTTGATGTCTTCAAAATGTTCTTTCACACGTTTGTTTCCAAATTCGAAAACTTTTGTTGCTAAACCATCTAAAAAATCACGGTCGTGAGAAACTAAAATTAATGTTCCATCAAAATCACGCAAAGCATCTTTAATAATATCTTTTGTTTTCATATCCAAGTGATTCGTTGGCTCATCCAGAATTAAAACATTTACAGGTTCTAATAATAATTTAATCATGGCCAAACGTGTTTTTTCTCCTCCAGAAAGCACTTTTACTTTCTTTTGAATGTCATCACCTTTGAACATGAAAGCACCTAACAAATCTTTAATTTTCGTACGAACATCACCCACAGCAATTTGATCGATTGTATCAAAAATAGTTATATCACCATCTAATAATGAGGCTTGATTTTGGGCAAAATAACCAATTTGAGAATTATGTCCGATTTCTAATTTTCCACCATCATAATCAATTTCTTTCATGATTGCTTTAATCATCGTAGATTTTCCTTCACCATTTTTACCCACAAATGCTACTTTCTGACCGCGCTCAATTACCATACTTGCATTATTGAAAACCACATGATCACCGTATTTTTTGGTTAAATCTTCCACTACAACTGGATATTGTCCTGAACGTGGAGAAGGTGGGAATTTTAATCTTAATGCTGAAGTATCCAATTCATCAACTTCAACAAGTTCTAGTTTTTCTAACATTCGAACGCGTGATTGTACTTGCTCCGTTTTAGAAAAAGTTCCTCTGAAACGTTCAATAAAAGCTTGATTATCTGCAATAAATTTTTGTTGCTCGTCGTAAGCTTTTTGTTGGTGAATTCTTCTATCTTTTCTTAATTCTAAATAATCAGAATATTTTGCTTTATAGTCGTAAATTCTACCCATCGTAACTTCAATTGTACGATTCGTAATACTATCAACAAAAGCTCTATCGTGGGAAATTACCATTACTGCTTTCGCTTGATTCACTAAGAAATCTTCCAACCACTGAATACTTTCCATATCCAAGTGATTCGTAGGCTCATCTAATAAAATTAAATCTGGTTTTTTCAAAAGGATTTTAGCTAATTCAATTCGCATTCTCCAACCACCAGAAAACTCAGAAGTTTTTCTAGTAAAATCTTCACGTTCAAAACCTAAACCTTTTAAAACTTTTTCAACTTCCGCTTCGTAATTGATTTCTTCAATAGAATAAAATTTTTCAGAAAGTTCCGAAACACGTTCAATTAACTTCATGTATTCATCGCTTTCATAATCCGTTCTAACCGTTAATTGTTCATTGATATCGTCAATTTCTTTTTTCATATCTAAAACTTCAGAAAAAGCTTTTGAAGTTTCTTCCATCACTGTACAATCATCAGAATGTAATAAATGCTGAGGCAAATAAGCTATTACGGCATCACTTGGTGCAGAAATTCCACCACGAGTGGGTTTATTTTCACCAGCAACAATTTTTAATAAAGTCGATTTTCCGGCTCCATTTTTACCCATAAGGGCAATTTTATCATTTTCATTAATAGCAAAAGTAACTTCGCTAAAAAGTGTAGTTCCGCCAAATTCAACGGCAATATCATTAACTGTAATCATTGTAAAAGTTTGAAGTTGGAAGTTGGAAGTCTGAAGACTATAAACTTCTAATTTTTAAAGGTGCAAAGATAAAATAATTAGTCGATTTGACAATTAACAATGAGATATGAAAACAAAAACTCAAACTTTAAAATTTGAGTTTTTGTATATTCTATTTTTTTATTTATTCCTCCATCTCGAAGAATAGAGGCTCAATCATGTTTCGATCTGCAACAGCTTCTACTCTATCCGTAATTGTGTTACAGAAAATTAGACGTTGTGACTTTGAAATACTATCTGAAAGACGGTTGATTTTAGCATCTAAACGAAGTTTAAACAAAATTTCTGCATCATCAACAATAAACATTTTCAATTGATTTACATCGTAGCCAGCAGTAGAAAACATTTCATCTAAACGATTTGGCGTTCCAATTAAAACATCAATTCCTAAAGAAATTTGATTTTTATCCCAATCGATATCACCTCTATCATTTACCCCATAAACTCGTAATCGATTGTATTTATTAAGACTTTTGAATAAATCAACCATTTGTAATACTTTTTCTTTGGTTTCCACAACAATCAAAGCTCGTGGCGATTCCATAAAAGGTTTATCTAAACGCTGAATCACGTTTAAAACAATAGTTGTAGATTTTCCAGATTTTCTTTCCGATTGAATAACTGCATCAGCGCCACTTTTAATGGTTGAAAAAGTTTCTTGTTGCATTTCATTCGCTTCAGTTAAACCGAATTCAATTAATGCCTCCTGTAAAAGTGGGTTTATTTTTTTTAATTGCATTTTTTTAAGCATTTTGCTTTAAGCTTTACGCTATAAGCTGATTTTATTTCGACGCAAACAACGTTACATCTGATTCAGAAATTTCGTTATTTCCTAAAATAATTAAACGTTCTACTACATTTCTTAATTCACGGATATTACCTGTCCAATCGTATTCTTGTAATAATTTAATAGCAGCTTTTGAAAATGTTTTTTTAGCATTTCCTTGTTCTTCAGAAATTTTAGTTGCAAAATGATCTATCAACATTGGAATATCTGAACGTCTATCATTTAATGCAGGAACTTTAATTAAAATTACTGCTAATCTGTGATATAAATCTTCACGAAAACGACCTTCATCGATTTCTTTTTTCAAATCTTTATTAGTTGCTGCAATCACACGAACATCAACTTTAATATCTTTATCCGCTCCAACACGTTGGATTAAATTTTCTTGTAAAGCTCGTAAAACTTTCGCTTGAGCTGGTAAACTCATATCACCAATTTCATCTAAGAAAATGGTTCCTCCATGAGCTGCTTCAAACTTTCCTGCTCTGTCTTTCACTGCCGATGTAAATGCACCTTTCACATGTCCGAACAATTCACTTTCAATTAATTCTGATGGAATGGCTGCGCAATTTACTTCAATAATTGGATTCGTCGAACGATTACTATTTTCATGTAATTGATGTGCTACTAATTCTTTACCTGTTCCATTCGGACCAGTAATTAAAACCCTAGCATCCGTTTGCGCTACTTTTTCAATCATACCTTTAATATGAGAAATAGCTTCGCTTTCACCAATCATTTCGTAGTTTTTAGAAACTTTTTTCTTTAGAATTTTATTTTCAACTACTAATTGTTTTTTGTCTAAAGCGTTACGAACAGTATTTAATAAACGATTTAAATCTGGCGGTTTTGAAATGTAATCAAAAGCTCCTAAACGCATAGTATTTACTGCTGTTTCTAAATCACCATGACCCGAAATCATCACCATTGGAATTTCAGGTTTAAGTTTTTTGATAGTTTCTAGGACTTCTACACCATCCATTTTTGGCATTTTGATATCGCATAAAATTAAATCAAAATCTTCGCTTTTAACCAATTCTATACCTTTTAATCCGTCTTCAGCTTCTTGTACTAAATAAGAATCACTTTCTTCGGATAATATTTTATTCAAAACACGACGTATTGGCGCTTCGTCTTCTATAATAAGGATTTTACTCATTTCGTTTATTTGGTTATTTGTTCATAGTTTATTCGACAAACCGATTAAACTTCTTCACAACTCAATATTAAATTTAATACTTCAATAATTAAGAAGTATAATTAAATACTAAAAAGACAAGTAGTATAATTGCAATGAAAAAACCACCTATTTTTATATATTCACTTTTTTTAAATTCATTTATAAATTCTTCTGAAAATTGATTTGCTTTCAAAATAGTAATCCACTTAAAGAAAAAGTAAATCAGTACACAAAAAATCAAAACAATAATTCCACTACTAAAATAAATTGGATCTAAAGATTTTTCAATCTTCTCTCTAAAAAGTATAAATAAAATTGGAAAGAAAATAAAAATCATCATTC
Source organism: uncultured Flavobacteriia bacterium (assembly GCA_946482495.1). Next base: position 2,503 of record CAMLRV010000131.1, on the reverse strand, counting down.
TTTTTGAATTCTTCTTTTTCAATTCTATATATTTATTTGCGTCATTAAGGTTCAATTTTCTCAATGCTTTACTAAAAATTAAATGCGAAATAAGAAAAGGAAGAACCGTAATTATTGGCAAAATGTAAACTAAATAATTCATTTTTTTTGAGTTTCAAAGTTTAAAAGTGGCTAAGTTACAAAGTTTAATAAAAACTTAGCTACTTAGTAACTTTGTTGCTTTTTCTTAATACTTCAACCATTTATATAATTCTTTCCAAGTTGGTTTTTTACCATACATTAAAATACCAACACGGTAAATTTTGCTTGCAAACCAAACAACTCCTACAAAAGTAGCAAATAATAAAACTAAAGAGACAATTATTTGCCAAATTGGTACACCAAATGGAATACGCATTAGCATAACAATTGGTGAAGTAAATGGAATCATGGAAAAAATAGTGGCAATATTTCCATGCGGGTCGTTAGCTACTGTAAAAAATCCAATGTAAACCCCTAACATTAAAGGCATAATAATTGGTAATAAAAATTGTTGTGAATCGGTTTCGTTATCTACGGCAGCACCAATTGCTGCATATAAGGAACTATATAAGAAATAACCTCCAATGAAATAAAAGATAAATGAAATTACGATGGTAAAGATTGGCAAATTTTTCAATTCATCTAAATACAAAGGTAATTTTGCCATAAATCCGCTATTTTCAGCAGCTAATTTCACAGCTTCTGGATTGGCTTTCGACATTGAAGTTGCCGCGGTTTCTGCTCCGAAAAATGTAGTTGCAACGAAGAAAATCGAAATTCCAACAATAGCCCAAATAGCGAATTGCAAAATTCCAGCTAAAGAATTCCCAATAATTTTTCCCATCATCAACTGGAAAGGTTTTACAGATGAAATTACGATTTCGATGATTCTGTTCGTTTTCTCTTCAATTACACTTCGCATGACAAAGTTTCCATAAATGATAATGAACATCATAATCAAATATCCGAAAAGGAAACCTAATCCAATTTTTATTTCATTAATCCCTTTTAAGCTTACATCTCCAGAATATTTACTTAATTTTAAAGTTGATTCTACTTTTGCTTTTTCAATTTTAGTGATATCTAAATTATTAGTTTTAAAATTATCTTGTGTTAAGATAGAATCTACAACTTCTTCAATATCAGAAATAAATTCCACACTTGCACTTTCATCTGAAATGAATTCGACTTTAGATTTTAAATCTTGAACATTTCCAATTTTAGGCACGTAAATTAAACCTTCATAGCTTTTACTAGCAGTATCTTTAGCAACATTAAAAGGCATTGCTGACAAATCGGTATAAGCAGTTTCCTTATTCGATTTTAAACTACCTTTTAAAATATTTCCTTGGTCGTAAATGGCAATTTTAGTAGCTTCATCTTTATTGATACTTGATAAATAACTAATAAGAAATGACATTCCTAAGAAAATAAGCGGACTTAAAAATGTCATTACAATAAAAGATTTGTTACGCACTTTGGCAATAAATTCTCTTTGTACGATTAATAATAATTTGTTCATATTTTGAAATTGTATTGTATAATAAAAACACTTCGACTCCGCTCAGTGTGACATATTGTTTTTTGAAATTTACTCTGTTACTGTTTGAATAAAAATATCGTTTACACTAGGAATTTTTTCTGCGAAATGTGTTACTTGTCCGTTTTGAGTTAAAACAGATAATAAATCATTTGTAGAATGATTTCCTAATTGCACTTCTAATTTTAAATCGTCATTTAGCGATTTGAAATCCGTTTGACCAATGGTAAATTTTTGAGTCAATTGATACATCAAACCTTCCACATTTTGTGTCATTACTCCAACTTCAAAAGTATTAGAACGATATTGACGTTTTACATCTTCTAATTTTCCTTCAATTAATTTGTTTGATTTATGAATTAGAGCAATATAATCACACATTTCTTCTACGCTTTCCATTCGGTGAGTAGAAAAAATAATGGATGTTCCTTTTTTATTTAATTCGATAATTTCATCTTTAATTAAATTCGCATTAACAGGATCAAAACCTGAAAAAGGTTCATCTAAAATTAATAATTTAGGATTGTGTAGTACGGTCACAATAAATTGTACTTTTTGTGCCATACCTTTAGAAAGTTCTTGAAGTTTCTTATCCCACCAAGTTTCAATTTCAAACTTTTCGAACCAATATTTCAATTGTTTTTTGGCTTCTTGCTTACTCATTCCTTTAAGTTGAGCCAAATACAAACATTGTTCTCCCACTCTCATTGATTTGTATAAACCACGCTCTTCGGGCATGTAACCAATAATTGAAATATGATTTGGATTTAGTTTTTCACCATTTAAAACAACTTCACCAGCATCTGGTAAAGTAATTTGGTTGATGATACGAATTAGGGAAGTTTTACCCGCACCGTTTGGACCTAACAATCCATAAATACTTCCTTCAGGAACATTTAATGAAACCGAATTTAGCGCAGTATAATCGCCATATTGTTTCAC
>CAMLRV010000130.1 GCA_946482495.1 uncultured Flavobacteriia bacterium | reverse complement strand
TCAGTTTTATATTCTTCTGGAACATTTAAATATAATTTTCGATTGTACCATTTTAAGAAGTTCCGCAAAAATTTCTGCTTTGCTTTTGAAGGAATTAAATCTTTAATTTTTGAGAAGAAAATAGTTTCTTGTTTTTTCAACAACGAATCGGTTAAAGCTCCTGATAATAAACCAACTTGCAACGGATCGCCTTCAACGTATAATTCCCAAAGTTGATGTTTATTTTTAAGCAACGAATTTTTCCCTGACACAAATAAAGTATCAGAAATTTTATTCACAACTGGAATAGTTTGATTATAACCAGCTGTAATTGGTTGATGTTTTAATGATTTTGAAATTCCACAAGAAACAAATAGTAAAATAACTATGATTGAATAGACCAGAAAAAATATTCTACTCTTCATAAATACTTATTTCGTTTCTTGATTTATTTTATCCACTAAATATTCTTTTCCAACAATTTCAGAACACGTTAAAACTGCACCAATAGTTACTCCTAAAACGCCGTGCATATTAATGCTTTGTCCCGTTAAATATAAATTATCTAATTTCGTTTTTGGAGCAATAAAAGTTAGCATTGGATTATTACAATCTTTTACGTATCCATACATATTACCATTACTTCCACCAATATAATCTCTATAAGAAAGTGGCGTTGATGTATGAATAGATTTTATACATTCTCGAATATTTGGAAATTTAATTTCAATTTCTTGTAAAAATCTTTCTGTTTTTTGCGCTTTAAATTCTTCGTAACTGATACCTCTATCGCTTTTTTCAGCGGTTGTATTAAATGTATCCGCCCATTCTTGCACATCTTCATACTTCATATAAGTAATAAATGTCATTCCGTCTGCCCATTCTTCATTTTTACTAGAATAGTTCATCGAAGCCATATAAGCACTTGGCCAAGAATAATCATCGTATTCAAAAGCTGTCCAAACTTTACTAGAATCTTTAAAATGATAATAGTTATAATTTAAATATTTAAAAGTATTTGGTTTAAAAACAATGTATAAACTAAAAGCTGAAATAACACTTTCTAATTTATCTATTCTTTCATAATAAGATTTTCTAAAATGTGATAAACCAACCATTTTTAATGTGGCTTTTGGATCGATATTCGAAATAAATAAATCACCCTTAATCACTTCATTTTCTTTTGTTACAACAGAAACAACCTTATTATCTTCCACTTCAAACTTTACAATATCTTTATACTTGTAAATTTCTCCGCCGTGTTTTTTTAATTGTTTGATAAGTTGCTTTGTAATTTGGCTTCCACCATTAATACAACGCCAAGAACTTTGAATGTATGAGTTTACGGATAATGCGTGCACATAAAATGGTGATTTATCTGGAATTCCTGCATACAAGAAATTAGTCCCTGCCAAAACCGCTCTTAATTTTTCATTTTGAGTAATTTCATCAATACAATCTTTGGCATTAAGACTCAAAATTTCGTTTTGGTATTTTCCCTCTGAATTTAAGTTATATAATGGGAAAGTATCACAAACATCAATTACCAATTTAAGATATTTTTCTAAAGCGTCTTTTTCTTCAGGAAAACTTTTTAGCAATTGATTTACAAAATTTTCATAACCTTGAGCGTGTGGATATTCTTTATTTTCATCTTCAAAAGAAATGACATCAAAAGCATCATCATCCATTTTTTTTAATCTCAAATCGTCCATTATACCTAAATACTTAAAGTATTTGTATAAATTTTGATCTTCAGATAATCCACCAATGTAATGAATACCTGTATCAAAAATGGTTTTATCTCTTACAAAAGTTTGCAAGTTTCCACCAAATTGATTGTTTTTTTCCAGAACACAAACTTTGTATCCTTCTTTAGCTAAGATAATAGAAGACACTAAACCTCCTAACCCACTTCCTACAATTACTATGTCGTATTTATCTTTCACTTATCTTATTTTTTAAAACAATAATTTTGCTTTCATTTGAAATGATTTCAAAATTTCCTTGTACAAATTTATCCATTAAATCTGGACAATTAAATAAAATTACATTTTGAAAATTACTTAATAGAGTTGCAAAAGAAGAAAAATCAAAATTTGCATCGGAAATTAGCAGTGTATCTTTATTTATAATGTTTTGATTAATATCTTCCAAATAACGTATTTGATATTTCTGAGTCAAGTAATTTGAAGTAGCGATGGCTCTTTTTTCAATATCATTAATGTATGAAGATATTTTTCTTTTTGGTTGTTGCATATTTAAAAGACAATCCATTTGTCCATAATCCGAAGCAAAATGAAAAACTTTCGCATCTAATGCTATCCAAGAATTTAATTTAAAATACTCACTTTTATTAATTGAAAAATCTGATTTTATTGCTGAAATAATTTCTCTTTCTTTATATAAAAAGCTTAGTTTCAATTTATTTTCAAAGTAGTTTTCATCTTCTAATTCTAGGCGTAATTTATTAAACTCAATTCTAAAATATTTGTTGATAGACTTCGTTCTTTGAGAATAATTTTCACCAAATGACCAATCATCCGCTTTAATTCTTTTATCAATTACCACTGTAATGTTTTCATCATAAATGATATGATCACCTTTAGGTAAAGTTTCCGAATTTCCATGAATATAAACTGGTAAGACATCAATATTAAATTGTTCTGCTAAATAGAAAGCGCCTTTATAAAATCTATTGATTTCATTTGTATTTGATCTTGTTCCTTCTGGAAAAATCATTAACGAATAACCTTTTTCAATTTTATCACGTAAATGTTCCACACTACCTTCAATTCCTTGAGAAGCTGGATAATATCCTGCTAATTTTACAATTCTTCCAAAAATTGGCGAGTTATATACCCAATCATTCACCAAATAAATGATTTTAGGCGTAATCATTCCGACTGCTAATGTATCTAGAAATGACGTATGATTGGAAATAATTACAGCAGGTTTACTAAAATCTTCATTATGTTTATTTACTATTTTTTTCTTCACAAATGGATTAGAATATAATACCGATTTCATAAAGTTTGAAATGATAATTCTGAACCACATCATCTTTTTTTCCTTATTTACAGGAATTACAAACAGTAATGCTTTTCCTAAAAACGAAAAAAATAAACCACCTAAACCATAATATATAAATGATAAAGTTGAATGAATTAACAATCGTAATGTAATTGGTGATTTTCCTTTTTTAACTCTATTAATAAAGCAAATACGGAACAATATTGGATAAAAAATAAATGTAATTAATAAGGCTGCAAATACTCCAATTAATGAAACTGACGATATCGATTTTAAAGCTGGATGTTTTGCAAACACTAATGCGCCAATTGCTAAAATTGTGGTTAGAGCTGCTAAAATTATTGAAGTTCTATAGGTTGCCATTTCATTTTTACCAGTGGTATACTCTTTTTGCAAAGCACTTGTCATGAAAATACTAAAATCGACTCCATGACCAAAAATTAAGGTACAAACAATTGTACTAAAAATATTCAATTGAATATCAAAAAACCACATTACACCAGCCGTTACAATTCCAGTTAATACAATTGGAATGGTACTAACTATAACTAATTCTATTCTCTTGAAGAAAACAAAAAGAATTAAGATTACAGCTACAAATGAATAATTGACTAATGAATTAAAATCGTCTCTAAGTTTACCTAAAAACGTTTCATTCATTTGTTGTCTATCGATAGCAAGAACACTAGACTTGCTATCAATTGAATTCACAAATTTATCACGTTGAACATTAGAAACTTTAGCCACTGAAGTTATGGTATAAAAACCGTTTTTAGAAGCTACAAATTCATCTAAAAACAAGACATTTAATTGTTTGTAATCGTTAAAACTTAGCAATTCAAATTGATGATTTAATAAATCGTAAAAACCTTGATGCATAGTTGGTTTAAATCCAATTGCCGAACCATTTGAAATAAGTGAATTTTGAACAAACTGTTTTTTATTGGCTGTCCAAAAGTTATTCCACAATTTAAGTTTTTCCGCTTGAACTTCTTTCGATAAAACTATTCCACCAATAGAACTAAAATTAATTATTTTGTTTTCCGATTTATCCTTCGAAAGTTGATTAAACAATTTACTATTATTTTGAATAGCTTCTTCGATTGAATTCCCGTAAGCCGCTAAATAAATAGACTTAGATGTTAAATTGGTTTTCTTTTCCAATTTTTCTTCCGTCTTTTTAATATCGTCTGGAATAAAATTTAAGTCGGATAAATTATTATTGAAGGTAACTTTTCCGAAAGTGAAAAATGAAAAAACAACGACAATACATGCAATAGCAATTAATATTTTATTGTTTTCAAATGAGAAAGCGGCTACTTTATCTAAGACATTACCCTTTTCAATTTCAGAATTATCTTTTGGTTTGTATAAATGTGGAATAATTAAAAGCGAGAAAAAAGCAGAAACCATAACGCTAATGGCTGCAAAAATTCCCAAATCTTTTAGCGCTTCAGAATTCACAAAAAGCAAACATAAAAATGCCAAAGCAGTTGTAGAACTACTCATAATTAAAGGCATTGTAATATCTTTATAGACCGTTTTTAAATCGTTATGATGTTTATAATGCGTTAAGATATGCAGGGAATAATCAATGGTAACACCTAATAAAACTGCTCCCACACTTAATGAAATAGCAGAAATGGTTTGTCTGATAAAATACAAACAAGCAATTGCAGTAATTACTCCGAAAATGGTTGGAATAAAAATGATTATAGGAATTAATAGCTTGCGATAAAACACAATTAGAATTAACATTAGTGTTCCTAACGAAACCAAAATTGTAGTGATGATGTCCGTTTTAATTTGTTTTGCATTAGCAACTGCAATTAATGAAGAACCAAAATAATCAATGGAAACTTTTCCTTTATTGATTTCGTTAAATCCGTTTTTGATATCGTTTAATTGTTCAACAAACAGCGTATTTTTTTCAGTTTCACTTCCACTTAATTTTGGATTGATAAACAATAATAAAGTCGATTCATCTTTTGTAATTACGAATCCGTCTTTTAAAATAAAATCGTCACCAATACTTAATTGTTGCAACTTTTTTAACGCGATAAATGAAATTCCTAATGGATCATTTACGATAAAATCTTTGGCAATAATTCCGGTTGGAGAAATTAAGGTTTTATAATTATTTTCAACTTGTTGCGCAATGCTATCTTTAGTTAATTTCTTATCTAAAACAGCATAATCTTTTTGATCTAAAAAATAAGGTAAATTTTGATATACAAAATCAAAAGTTTGTTTAATATTTTCATCATCAACTTTCCCTTGAATATTTTTGATGTAAGGCTTACAGGCTTCTAAACTATCAATAAAATTAGTGGCTGTTTCTGTTAAATCGTCAATTGAACCATTTTTATCTTTTTCGATAAGAACCGTAATTTTATCTGAAAAATTTAATTGTTTGATAACTTTTGCAGCTACATCTGCATTTTCATTTTTAGGGATGATTCTGGTAATATCTTCTTCAAATCTAATTTTTGAAGCGAAAAAACCAAAAACCAATAAAAACAAAAATGCAATTGCAATAGACAGCAATTTATTTTTCTGAACGAAATAATGAATCTTGATAAAAAAATTATGCATTTTTAATTTTATTTTTTAGTTTTCCCAGCAAGCGAAAGTAAGAAAAAGCTACCTAATCCAAAAGAAAAAGCTGTGATTGTCGCCAAAATAAAGCTACCAACAAGGTACTGTGTTGAATTATTTTTTATAGCTTCAAAAGTAAAATTTTCAACTGCTAATAAATTCCCATCTCCTTTTACAAAATAAGAACCAATATGTAGCGAAGCAAAAACAATAATTGGAATCATCGGCGGAATACTAATATTAGAAAATGCAAATGCTAACATTTTATTCCATCTAAATAAAGCAGCTAAAAAAATGGCTAAAACCGTTTGAAATCCCCAAAACGGGGCGATTCCAATAAAAACTCCTAAAGCTATTGATAATGATTTTACTAAATTAGAATCATCACTATGTAAGATTTCATCTTTAATAAATTGCTTTATTTTTTTTTTTTTGAAATTCCTGAAAAAATCTCGGGGTTTAATATAAAGAAGAGTAATTACAACTAAAATAGTATTGAGTATGCTAATTCTTGTAAAATCTTTAAATGGTCTGAAATGTGTAACACGTTCTTCTGGATCATATAAAATCTTTACTGGAATATTTTTTACTAACGAACCATTCCAGGCAGCACGAACAATTACTTCAATTTCGAATTCAAACTTTTTGGTAAAATATTTTTTTGGAAGATGTAATAAAGGATATAATCTGTAACCAGATTGTGTGTCTTCTAATTTGATTCCAGTTTCGAACCAAAACCAAAAATTAGAAAATTTGTTACCAAAACTACTCTTTTTAGGCACGCCTTCCTGGTTCATATTACGACTACCAATGAGCAAAATATTGCTTTCGTTTTTTTCTAATTCTTCTAAAAAAGCTGGAATATCATCTGGAAAATGTTGTCCATCAGAATCAATTGTAATGGCGTAATGGTATCCTTTTTTAAGGGCTTTTTTAAAACCAACTTGAAGTGCATTTCCTTTACCTTGATTTTTTTCAATATGAATTGGAACAATTGAAGAATAATTACTTAAAATTTCTGAAGTCGTATCAGTAGAACCATC
>CAMLRV010000129.1 GCA_946482495.1 uncultured Flavobacteriia bacterium | reverse complement strand
TAACTTCAAATTCTTTAACCTTCGATGATACAACTTTAAATTACAATACTAATGTTGGACAAAGATCTTATTTAGGAATAATAAAAGACAACAATAGTCTTGAAGATAAAATTTCAATTTATCCAAACCCTGCTAACGAAGAAGTTAATCTTTTAAGTTCGAAAAAAATATTTGGAAAAAAATATCAAATAATCAATACTTTAGGCAAAGTAATTATTGAATCCAGCATTGACAATTACTCAAACAAAGTTGATATTAGTAACCTTCAAAATGGAATTTATTTTCTAAAAATTGAAAACTACGATGTCATTAAAATAATAAAAAATTAATTTTCATTTCATAATGAGAAAAAACATACAACATATTAAGTTAGAAGTCGGAAGTCAGAAGTCGGAAATGACTAATGAAAACACGTTTCAAACTGCCGAAAAAATTGACATAAAACCAACCTACACCAAAGAAGATATTTCTGATATAGAACATCTTGGTTTTGGAGCTGGTTTTGCACCTAACTTACGCGGACCATACGCAACGATGTATGTGCGCCGACCTTGGACGGTTCGTCAATATGCCGGATTTTCAACAGCGGAAGAAAGTAATGCTTTCTATCGCCGTAATTTAGCTGCCGGACAAAAAGGTTTATCTGTTGCCTTCGATTTGGCTACACACCGTGGTTACGATTCGGATCATAACCGAGTGCAAGGTGATGTTGGAAAAGCTGGAGTGGCTATTGATTCAGTGGAAGATATGAAAATTCTTTTCGATCAAATTCCATTAGACGAAATGTCGGTTTCAATGACTATGAATGGCGCCGTTTTACCAATTATGGCATTTTATATTGTAGCTGCCGAAGAACAAGGTGTGGCTCCTAAATTATTATCAGGAACAATCCAAAACGATATCTTGAAGGAATTCATGGTGCGAAATACATACATTTATCCACCAACACCTTCTATGAAAATTATTGCTGATATATTTGATTATACGAGTAATAATATGCCAAAATTCAACTCGATTTCTATTTCGGGATATCACATGCAAGAAGCTGGTGCAACTGCAGATATTGAATTAGCCTACACTTTAGCTGATGGTTTAGAATACATTCGTACAGGTTTAGCAGCCGGAATGGATATTGATACTTTTGCTCCTCGCCTTTCATTTTTCTGGGCAATTGGAATGAATCATTTTATGGAAATTGCAAAAATGCGTGCTGGTCGTATGCTTTGGGCAAAACTATTAAAACAATTCAATCCAAAAGATGAAAAATCGTTAGCTTTACGTACGCATTGTCAGACGTCAGGTTGGAGTTTAACCGAACAAGATCCGTTTAATAACGTCGCTCGTACGGCCATTGAAGCGGCCGCGGCAGCTTTTGGTGGAACACAATCGTTACACACCAATGCATTGGATGAAGCGATTGCTTTACCAACAGATTTCTCTGCCAGAATTGCTCGTAATACACAGATTTTCTTGCAAGAAGAAACCAAAATTTGTAAAACGGTTGATCCTTGGGCGGGAAGTTATTATGTAGAAAGTTTGACTTCGGAAATTGCAGAAAAAGCTTGGGCTTTAATTGAAGAAGTAGAAGCACTGGGCGGAATGACAAAAGCAATCGAAGCTGGAATTCCTAAATTAAGAATTGAAGAAGCTGCAGCGCGTAAACAAGCGCGTATTGATAGCGGACAAGATATTATTGTTGGAGTAAATAAATTCCGATTAGAAAAAGAAGACCCGTTACATATTTTAGATGTAGACAATCAGATGGTTCGTAAGCAGCAAATTGAGCGCTTAGACCAAATTAAAGCGACAAGAAATTCAGAAAAAGTTGCAGAGTGTTTAGCAAAATTAACCGCTTGCGCAAATGGTGAATCTGGAAACTTATTAGATTTAGCAGTAGATGCAGCACGAAATAGAGCCACTTTAGGTGAAATTAGTGATGCTTTAGAAACTGTTTTCGGAAGATATAAAGCACAAATTAGAAGTTTTAGCGGTGTGTACAGTAAAGAAATTAAAAACGACGAAAGCTTTGAAAAAGCAAAACAATTAGCAGATACATTTGCTAAAAAAGAGGGACGTCGCCCAAGAATTATGATTGCCAAAATGGGTCAAGATGGTCATGATCGTGGTGCAAAAGTAGTAGCTACTGGTTATGCCGATGTAGGTTTTGACGTGGATATTGGTCCATTATTTCAAACACCTGCCGAAGCAGCGAAACAAGCCGTAGAAAATGACGTACACATTTTAGGTGTTTCTTCCTTAGCTGCCGGACACAAAACTTTAGTGCCACAAGTTATTGAAGAACTTAAAAAATACGGTCGTGAAGATATTATGGTTATTGTTGGTGGCGTTATCCCTGCACAAGACTACCAATATTTATTTGACGCTGGAGCCGTTGCCGTTTTTGGTCCTGGAACTAAAATTAGTGAGGCAGCGATTAGTATTTTGGAGGTACTTATACAAGATTAATATATTTAAACGTGACAGATTTTTGAAATCTGTCACGTTTTTTTTTTAAAATTTGTCAGGTTTTTCTTTATATTTGCGTCTGATTTATACGCCAATTAATTATGATACAAGCCTTAGAACATGGTAATTATTACCACATTTACAATCGTGGAATAAATAGTGTTAAACTATTTAATGAAAAAGGAAACTACGAACACTTTCTTAAACTTTACGACAAACACATTGAACCAATTGTAGAAACTTACGCTTGGTGTTTAATGAACAATCACTTCCATTTTTTAGTCCGTTTAAAAGAAAAATCTGAATTAGATTCAGAAAAAATAATTCATCCTTCAAGATCATTTTCTAATTTATTTAACGCTTATACTAAAGCTTACAACAAAAAATATAATCGACATGGAGCTTTATTTGAAAGACCATTTAGAAGAAAACATATTGATTCCGAAATTTATTTACGAAACGTCATAGCATATATTCATAACAATCCTGTGCATCATAAAATTTGCTCGCATCCTATTGAATATCCTTGGAGTTCATATGTTAGTTGTATTTCTGAAGAACCAACCAAACTTAAAAGAAAAGAAGTAATTGAAATATTCAGCAGCCTTGAAAACTTTAAAAATACTCACCAAGAAAAAGGTAATTATTTTACATTCGAAAACTTACTAGGGATTTAATTTTTATTAATCCTGACAGGTATTTGAAACCTGTGAGGATTAATAAAAAGTTTTCCTACCTTTACCTCATGTCAAAACTACCTAATATTTCTACTAGTATTTTCTCCGTGATGTCGCAATTGGCCAACGAACACGGAGCTATTAATTTATCGCAAGGGTTTCCTAATTTTCCTGAAGATGAACGATTATTACAAATTTCTGAGAATCTCATTGGAGAAAATATTCATCAATATACTCCAATGGCAGGTTTACCTTCGCTTATGGAAAAAATTGCCCTTCAAACAGAAAAACAATATAGTAGAAAAGTCAATATTGCAACGGAAATGTTGTTGACAGCTGGAGCAACTCAAGGTGTATTTACTACAATTAATACCTTTGTTTCTTCTGGTGATGAAGTCATTATTTTAGATCCGAGCTACGATAGTTATGAACCATCCGTTTTGGTTGCTGGCGGAAAACCTATTCGTGTTTCGTTAAATCACGATTATACACCTAATTTCAATACAATTGAAGCGGCAATTACCTCCAAAACAAAAATGATTGTGATTAATAATCCGCACAATCCAACCGGGAAAATTTGGACAATACAAGATTTTGAAAGCTTAGAAACTATTTTAGAAAAACATCCTGAAATTTTGGTTTTAGCTGACGAAGTGTACGAATACATTACGTTTTCACAACCGCATATTTCATTCAATACTAGAGAAAAATTAAAACATCGTGCAATTATTGCTTCCTCTTTCGGAAAATCGTTACATGTTACAGGTTGGAAAGTGGGCTATTTAATTGCACCCGAAAACCTTATGCAAGAAATAAAAAAAGTGCATCAATTTTTGGTTTTTAGCGTGAATAGCTTTTCTCAACACGCCATTTCTCAATACTTAGACCTAGTTGATTTTAATGAAATTTCAAACATGTATGAACGCAAAAGAAATTTATTTCAGAGTTTACTAAAAAACAGTCGTTTTGAAATTTTACCTTGCGATGGAACGTATTTCCAAGTGGTGAATTATAATGCGATTTCTAACACTAATGATGTTGATTTCGCGAGAGAATTAATCCAGAAACATGGTGTTGCAGCGATTCCGATTTCGGTATTTTACAATGACAACACCGATAAACATATGCTTCGCTTTTGTTTTGCTAAAACGGATGAAACTTTAATTACAGCTGCTGAAAAATTGTGCTTGATTTAAGATTTACGATTTGGGATTTACGAATTTAAAATTCTAATAAAAACCTACTTCGATCGAGGATGAAAACTCTCCATTACATCGGCTAAAAATTTTCTATCCAAATGCATGTAAATTTCGGTAGTGGTAATCGATTCGTGACCTAACATCAATTGAATCGAACGCAAATCGGCGCCATTTTCTAATAAATGTGTCGCAAATGAATGTCGGAATGTATGTGGAGAAATAATCTTTTTCAAACCAATTTTTACCGCTAAATCTTTAATAATCGTGAATACCATTGCTCGTGTTAATTGTCGTCCACGTCGATTCAAAAACAAGGTATCCTCATGTCCTTTTTGAATGGGCAAATGAGATCGAATTGCTTCTTTATATATCAAAATGAATTTTTGTGTGGATGGTCCTATGGGTACAAAACGTTGCTTATTTCCTTTTCCAGTAATTTTGATAAAACCTTCATCGAAAAATAAATCGGAAATTTTTAAACTTACCAATTCCGAAACACGCAAACCACAACTGTACAACGTTTCTAACATGGCGCGATTTCTTTCGCCTTCTAGAGAACTTAAATTAATGGCATTTATCAATAAATCAATTTCTTCTACAGATAGTGTATCGGGTAACTTTCTTCCAGTTTTCGGAACTTCAATTAACTCTAATGGCGTGTCTTTTCGGTAATCTTCAAAAATTAAATAATTGAAAAAACTCTTCAAACCAGAAATAATTCGACTCTGACTCGTAGCATTCACTTGAGTAGAAATCGTGTAAATAAACTGCTGAACTTGTTCGTCGGTAATTTTAATCGGAGAAACATCAATATTATTTTCAGATAAAAAACCCACTAACTTTTCAATATCAAAACTATAATTTTCAATGGTATTGGCTGATAATCCGCGTTCTAACCGCAAATAATTTTGATATTCTTTTATATAAGTATTCCAATTTGGCATGTAGCAATCTGATACTAAGTTGTTAAACAAAAATAAGCATTTTTTTCAGGATAAAATTTCATTCCTAACGATTCCTAACTTAATTTTGCAGAAAATTTCAATTCTGAAAAAAGCAATTTCCATATTTATCTGTTTTTTACTCTTTTTGCCAGCAATTAGTAATTTGGCTATTGTGATTAGTTTTAAAATCAATCAAGATTATATTGCTAAAATGCTTTGTGAGAAAAAAGAAGAAAAAGAAAATACTTGTAACGGGCATTGTCACCTAAAAAAAGAATTGAAAAAAGTTTCGGAAACAGAAACCGATTCAAATCTTCCGAATTCGTATAAAGAAAAAATTGAATTGGTATTTATTCAACCAGAATTTACTTTTTCTTTCTTTCAGAATAAAATCAATAAACCTTCATTTTCATTTTATATCGAAAACGAAATTGCTATAATTTCACACAATATTTTTCATCCACCAGTTTGCTAAAAATTTAATTTTCTAAACGTTTATTCTTCTAAACGTATTTATCGAAACTAAATTTTAATCTTTTCAATAGAAAATCTATTGAAATATAATCTTGTGCTTTAATCTTCTCAAAACGCTGATTTTAGTACTATTTTACTATGAGAAATTTTTATATCATCTTACTATTTTTAGTAGGAAACCTTGTTGTTGCACAAAATTCAAAGAGAAAAGACAGCATTACTTCTATTGAAGAAGTTTACGTTACAGCCAATAAAACCGCTACAAAAAAATCGGAAATGCCTGTAGCAATACATAAAATATCTAAAAAAATAATTGAAGACACCAAAGCCACTTCCATGTATGAATTGGTGAATAAAGTTCCAGGAGTTTTAATGGTGAATTTAGGAAACGAGCAACATTCCATGGCAATCAGACAGCCAATGACAACCAATTCTTACTTTTTATATTTGGAAGATGGATTACCCATTCGTCCTTTAGGAATTTTTAATCACAACGCGTTATTGGAAATCAATCAATTCAATTTACAAACTATTGAAGTGGTAAAAGGTCCAACATCTTCTATTTACGGTCCAGATGCGATTGGTGGTTCTATTAATTTGATTTCTGTAAATCCGAGTTTACTTCCGAGTTTCAAAATTGCTTTACAAGCAGATCAATATGGATATAGAAATTTGACGACTTCCGGAAGTACTACTTTTGGCAAATTAGGAATTCACATTGCTGGTTTATATGCTGACCAGAAAGATTCTTGGATGACGTATTCCAATTATAATAAAGCAAACATTAATTCGAAATTAGTCTACAACTTCAATAACAAAACCAAATTGATTGGAACAATTTTCAACGGAAATTACTATTCTGATATGTTTGGAACTGTTAACGAATCTGCTTTTTATGCTAGAAATTA
>CAMLRV010000128.1 GCA_946482495.1 uncultured Flavobacteriia bacterium | reverse complement strand
GTACAAATATCAATAAAAATTTATTGAAAAACAATAAAAATATATTTTTTTTCAATTAATATGTAAAATTAGACAACTACATAGAATAGTTTTTGAACATATAAATCCAAATCATCCTTGATAATCGCAGGTTAAATGACGACATCAATAAAATTACTCCAGCAATAATTGGAATCATTCTTAAATCGAATGTTTTTTCAAAAAATTGATGGGCAATTGCATAGGTAATAATTGCTTCACCAACGCCTAATGCATAACTTACAAACATAGAACCAAAGAAATAACCAGGTTCTTTTTCAAATTTGTTGTTGCAATGACTACAATATTCATTCATTTTTGGAAAACCAATACTAAAGAAAAAACTTTTATCTCTAAATACTTTTCCTTTGTGACAATTTGGACATTCGTTTTTTAGTATGTGTTTGATAGCTTCTAACATAATGTTTATTTTTATACAAAATTAAGACATTAATAGGTGTGAAAATTTTCTTATCTTCGCTAAAAATGGTAAAATAAAGACATGAGCGTGTGATGAGAAAATTGCCTGTATATCAAATTAAGAAATTCAATTGTCAGAACGATGAGAATGATTTGTATTTCAATGATTTTAAATCACATCTAATTAATCATGATTTTATAGAGAATTCGCATAGTCATAATTTCTATTTGTTGGTGCTTTTTACTAAAGGTTCCGGATTTCACACAATCGATTTTGATACCTATGAAATTCAACCGAATTCGTTGTTTGTGTTGAAACCCGGACAAGTGCATAGTTGGCAACTTTCTGAAGATATTGAAGGTTATATTGCTTTTTATTCTCAGGAAATTTACAATGTGTATTTTGGTTGGAAGCAAATTGATGAATATTCTTTTTATAGAAACATAAACAATTCTCCAGAAATGATTTTAAACGAATTGCAATCGCAAGAAATTTCTAATTATTTTAATTTGTTGTTAGCTGAAAATCGCAAATCGGAATTTAAGAAAATAGACAAATTATTGAATTTATTAGATATCATTCATATTGAATTGGCTCGAATTTACGAATCCATGCAAAATCACAATATTCATCCATATAACTTGAAAGTGAAAGAATTAGAAGTTTTGGTGAATCAATATTTTAAAACCGAAAAATCACCTTCTTTTTACGCCGGTAAAATGAATATGAGTTTAAAACATTTGAACCGAATTTGTAAAAATGTGTTAGATATTACACTTACCGATTTTATTTATAACAAAGTTATGTTGGAGAGTAAACGTTTATTGTCAACCAATACCTTATCCATTAGTGAAGTGGCGAATGAAATGGGTTTTGAAAATTATTCATATTTCACGAAAGTCTTTAAAAAATATACGAATTTGACACCACAAGATTTTAAGAAACTAGTGTAAGCTAATTACTTTCGCAATTCTCCAATCTGAATTGGTTTTTTTCCAAATTATTGTAAACCTTCCCGCTTTAGGAATACTGTTCGGTTCTTTTTTGTTATGAAATTTGTGTAAGCCAATTTCTATGGCACCAAAATCTTTAATTGGGTACACTTCAATGCTTCCTTTTACTAATTCACGTGTGACTTTTCCGCAAACATATTTTTTAGTGCTCTCCACAACTTCTTTTTTCGAATTCATAAAACCACCATTATCATGGTAAAATTCTATGTTTTCATCATAAAATGAAGCATATTTTTCCAAATTGGTTTCACAAGTGTTATAACTTTGAAAAAAAGCACTATCTAAATCTACTATTGTATTATAAAGCACTTCATCGTCAGGTTTATAATTTTTGGTCAGCTGATAGTTGTTGTTTTTTACTGAACAAGAAGTTAAAATATAACTGATTATAAATAATAAGATTAAATGTGTGAAATGTTTCATTTTGTTGAAATTATATATCAGTAGCCAATCTCGAAAAAATGATAGAATCTTCAAATTTATCATTGATAAAATAATGTTCTTTTAAAACACCTTCTTGTTTAAAATGAAACTTTTCCATTAGTTTTAACGATGGAATATTTTCAGTTCCAACCAATGCTTCCATTCGGTGTAAATTCATTTTGGTAAAACCATATTCGATAATTTTTTCAACAGCTTCCGACATGAATCCTTTGTTTTTGAAA
Source organism: uncultured Flavobacteriia bacterium (assembly GCA_946482495.1). The sequence goes on along the minus strand of CAMLRV010000128.1, from coordinate 4,559 downwards.
CTTTCACTTCTCAAGTGGTAACCAATTTCCGCTCGACGATGATCTGCATACCAATTATGAAAACCACCAGCTCCTATTACAATATTAGTAGTTTTTTCTATGAGTTGAAATTGAACGATACTTCTGTTATAAGAAGTATAACCATTTTCTGCTTTAAATTTTCCTGTTTGAAATTCTTCTTCTGTTTCGAAACCAAAAAACAACATGATTTCTTCTTTCGTATAATTCTTAAAAACATACGTAAAATCCTCTGGAGTTAATTTTCTCAAGTATAATCTTTCGGTTTCTAAGGTTTCGAAGTTCATGTTGTTAGGTTTATAATTACCCTTTCAGGGTTTTAAACCCTGAAAGGGTTGAGTTTATTTTATCGTAATCTCGTCAATAAAAATATAGGCATCACCACTATAAGGATTTCCGATATGTCCTTCAGGTAATTTACCAAAGTTTTTCGCGATGACTTTAACATAACGAGCTTTTGGTGCATTCATTGCAGCATATGTATAACCTTTAGTATAGCTTTTATCTACTAATGGATTTTCATCAATTTTTAATGATCCTAAAGATGTGAAATTTTTATTATCTGTAGAAATGAAAAATTCTAATTCTGTAGGCATTAAAATCCAAGAACGACTATCTTGTAAGAAACTCACCTCAAGTGATGAAATCTCTTTTGCAGTTTGTAAATCAACGACTGCTTCAAAATCTTGTTTTTGATAACCTTGCCAATCACCTTTACGCCAATTTTCAGAGCCATGAATTCCGTCTAATAGAGCTTCTGGTCCGCCAGCATGGTATTGTGGATCGTATTTTGATTTAATGTTGATGGTATAATTATTTGGTTTTTTGAAGAATTCTGCTGAAATAATTGCACTTTGATTTTTACCTTGTAAATCTTGTCTTGTGAAAGCAAAAACTTTAGTTGAATTTGATATTTCAAAAGGTTTCGAATATTGTAAAAAATTTAAATCATTTCCTTCTACATAATTATTCATTGTGGTATAATAAATCACATCTGATGGATTTTGTGAATTTATTTCAACTACCATTTTATCCTTAAACGATTTACTTTCAGCTTGAATAGTTGGAACTATTGTAATTTGCTTAATAATTTTTTCTTCAGTTGAAGCAATATCTACTTCGCCTTCTAACGTGTATTGTTCAATTTCAGTATCTAAATATTCGTATCTCGATTTTGATGTTTTTTCGTTTAAAATACGTTCTTTTTTATCTTCTAAATTAAGTTTTACTTCTTTAAAAATTGGTTTTACATAATCCCAACCAATTTCGCCTGGAGTAACATGATATAAACCAATTGAACTCAACACGTACCATGCGCTCATTTGTCCGCAATCTTCATTACCAATTAAACCATCTGGCGTATTTTTGTAAAACTCATTTAAAATTTTATGTACCATTTTTTGAGTTTTCTCAGGTTTACCGATGTAATTATATAAATAAGCCATATGGTGACTCGGTTCATTCCCATGTGCGTATTGTCCGATTAAACCGGTTACATCCGCTTGTTCGCGCCCTGTAGTTTTACTTTCCGCATTGAACATTTCGTCTAATTTTGCCTCGAATTTTGATTTTCCACCATACGCTTCAATCATTCCGTAAATATCTTGTGGTACGAAAAACGAATAATGCCACGAGTTTCCTTCGGTAAAATTATTGTTGATTTCTTTTGCATCGAATGGACTAAACCAACCTCCGTTTTTCTTCGGGCGCATGAAACCTGTTTCGCTATCAAAAATATTTTTCCAATTTTGACTCCTTTTCATGAAGTATTCGTAATCATCATTTTTACCTAAAATCTCAGCCATTTGTGCAATACACCAATCGTCGTACGCATATTCTACGGTTTTTGAAACACTTTCATGTTCATCATCCATCGAAATAAAACCTTGTTTTTTATATGCTGCTAATCCTAAATGATCTAACATGGCAGAGTGTTTTGCAGCTTCAAAAGCTTTATTATAATCGAAGCCTTTAATATCTTTTATCATTGCATCGGCAATTACTGAAACCGAATGGTAACCAATCATACAATCTGTTTCATTAGAAGCCAATTCCCAAACTGGTAATCTTCCGCCTTGTTCGTATTGCACAATGAAGGTGTTGATATAATCTGCCGTTCTTTTCTTGTCGATTAATGTATAAAGTGGGTGAGCTCCTCTAAATGTATCCCAAAGAGAAAAAACAGAATAATAATCGAACGTGTCGGCAACATGAATTTTGTTATCGCGACCACGATATTTTCCATCTATATCTTCAGCAATGTTGGGTTGCATCATGGTGTGATATAAAGCTGTGTAAAAAACGGCTAATTTATCTTTGTTCGTTTCTTTAATCTGAATTTTAGATAATTCTTTGTTCCAAAGTGCTTGCGCATCAGTTTTTACTTTTTCGAAATCCCAATGTGTAATTTCTGAACTATTTAATTTCGCACCATCATAACTTGTTGGAGAAAGTGATACTTTGACTAAGATTTTTTCACCTTTTTTAACTTGTTTAGAAAAACTTAGCGCTAATTCTACACCTTCGTAAACGTTGTTTTCACTTTTATATTTTGTTTTTTCTTTGTTAATAGTTAGTGGCACATTAAACTCAATTCGAGCATACACATATTGATCTTTCGCCCAAGCTTCACTTCTTCTCAACACTTCAATAGTTTTATTATCGATGATTCGAATTCTTCCTTCTAATAATTTATCTCTATGATTTAAATCTAAAATAATATTAGCTTGTCCAGCTTTGTTGAAAGTGTATTCGTGAAATCCTACACGAGTGGAAGATGTTAAGCGTACATCAATATTATGTTTGTCTAATTTTACACTATAAAATCCTGCAGCAGCTTTTTCATTAACATGAGAAAATGTGGAAGAATATACTTTGTTATCAAATGATGGTTCGCCCATAGTTGGCATTAGCATGATATCGCCAAAATCAGTACAACCTGTTCCGTTTAAATGTGTATGTGAAAATCCGTAGATAGTTTTATCATCGTAGTGGTATCCAGAACAACCGTCCCAACTTCCATCAACTCTAGTGTCAGGTGATAATTGTACCATTCCATATGGAACCGTTGCACCAGGAAAAGTATGTCCGTGTCCGCCTGTTCCTATAAAAGGATTGACATGTTGTTGGAAATTTTGTTGTGAGAATAGTAAAGTGGGGAATAGTAATGCTAAAAATACCTTTTTCATAATTGTATATGTTGTTGCTGTAAATTTCTGCAAACAAATTGAAAAAAGCAATTATATGGGAAATAAAAATGGATTTATGGGAATAAAAAAATGTATCGAGAACTTAGTTTTTCTTGTTCTCGATACATTTCGATTTATGCTTCATAGAATCACACGAAATGCTTTGCCAATTCGCATTTCATGCCGTGGTAAATTGTTATTTTCCTATTACGCCCATTCTGTTGATGGTTTGTAATTCTGTGGTGTTTTCGTCTTTGATGGAATGTGCTTCAAAAGAGAATTTTTTATCATATAATTTTCCGTCCAGAAAATACGTAAGCATAAAATGATTGTCTAACTGTAATACATTATTTTCTAGTAATTCTACTTTTATTGCAGTTTCTGGTAATACTTCATTGAAAGCGTGACGGAAAAATCCTGTTTTTCTTTCTTCGTTATTTATCATGCCTGAAGCATTAGAAACCACCATGGCCATTTCTAATTTTTCTGAAGTAGTATTTAAAAGATAAGCATACCAAGAATTTTCTCCAAAATCTTCATTCCATTCTTTGATAGCTACAATATATACGTTTTCCACTTCTGGAATTGTAATGTCTTTACGCATGAATTATTTTTCTTTTTTTGCTAAAATAGCACTGTTTGTAAATACTTTTAAATCTACTTTTGGTTCGCCTAATAAATCAATTTCAGATTTTCCTGAAGCTGAAATTTCAATAGATTTTTGAGCGTATACTGCACATTTTGTGTAGCTTTCAGCAACCAATTCCATGTCTTTAACTGTGAATTTTTTCGCAATTAAGTTGGCATTATTATCTAATCTGATTTTAGCAATTTGGGCATCGCCTTCAATTTCAGCATCTGCTTTTTGGTATAAATCAATTTTAGTTTCTGGTGAAGCAATTAAAGCTTTAATTTTTGCTTCTTTACTTAATTCGATTATCGCTTTATCAGATTTTACATTAATTTCTGCTCTTGATTTATCATTCATTAATAAAGTAAAGTTGGTAGATTTTACATTTAAAAACGATTGTGATTTATCAAAGTTTTTAACCGTGATATTTTCTAAATTAATATCTGCTAAAGCATTAATTTTACTATCATGACGAGCCACAATAGTTTTTAAACTATCGTTATAATTAATTCTAACAGCAAACTTTTTTTCACCTATAGGTTGTTTTAAGGCTGTTAATTTTAATGTATTTCCTAAAACATTATAGCTAATAATGTCATGTAAATTATCGTCGGCTTCAATTTCAATTGAAGTTTTTTCGTTTTTAACAAAATACACGTCAAAAAAATCTTCGATTTCAACATTTTCAACCCAAAGGACTGGATCGACATTGCCGAGGATTA